>DASQHH010000421.1:0-12398 GCA_035632195.1 Vicinamibacterales bacterium | reverse complement strand
TCGCTTCGGCGGCGCTGATGTTGTGGTTGAGCCAGTGCTCCAGCGCCGGCCGCACGACGCCGTCGACCGCCGAGAGCGCCTCGGGGTTGTTCAGCCGGTCCTTCGTCTGCCCCTGGAACTGCGGCTCCTGGAGGAAGATGCTGAGGACGCCGGTCATCCCTTCGCGGATGTCTTCGGCCGTCAGCGTCACGCCCTTCGGCGACAGGTTGTGCGTGTCGATGAAGTTGCGGATCGCCTTGCCGATGCCGGCGCGCAGGCCGTTTTCGTGCGTGCCGCCCGATCCGGTCGGAATGCCGTTGACGTACGACCGGATGTGCTCCTCGGTCGCCTCGGTCCACTGCAGCACGAGGTCGAGGCGCATGGCGTCGTCTTTCGAGAGGACGAACGGCGCGTCGTGCACGGGTTTCGCCCCGCGCTCGGCGACGATCTTCCTCAAGTAGTCGACGATGCCTTCGTCGTGCTGGAACGCGACCTTCTCCTTCGACCCTTCGTCCTCGAACGAGACCTTCAGGCCCTTGTGGAGGTAGCTCGCGACTTCGAGCCGCTCCTTGATGACCTCGGGATCGAACTCGATCTTCGGGAAGATCGTCGCGTCCGGCCGGAAGTAGACGGTGGTTCCCGTGCCGCGCGCGGGACCGAGCTTCTTCAGTCCGCTGGCGACCTTGCCCTGCTTGAACTTCATCTCCCACTGCGAGCCGTCGCGCTTGACGGTCGCCACGAGCTCTTTCGACAGGGCGTTGACGACGCTGGCGCCGACGCCGTGGAGGCCGCCGGCCGTCTTGTAGTTGCCGTGCTCGAACTTGCCGCCCGCGTGCAGCATCGTGAAGATGACTTCGAGAGCGCTCTTCTTCGTTTGCGGGTGCTTGTCGATCGGCGCGCCGCGGCCGTCGTCTTCGATGGTGATCGACGAGCCGTCGCTGTGCAGGGTGACCCGGACGTTGGAGGCGTGGCCGTTCATCGCCTCGTCGACCGAGTTGTCGAGAATCTCCCAGACGAGGTGGTGGAGTCCGGCTGAACCGACGCCGCCGATGTACATGCCCGGCCGCTTGCGGACCGGTTCGAGCCCTTCGAGAACGGTGATGTCTTTGGCGGTGTAGTTGGTGGACGCCATCTGCCGGAGGCCCAGTGTACGGAGGCTCTCGCCGATTGTACAGGGGCATGCTCAGCGATTCCGGCGATCCATTTTGCTGAACCGCCGCGTTCACGCGAGCCGCGATTCGGCGGCGCCTGCCTGCTGAACGCCTATATATAATGACCGGCCTTGAAGTCGCTGACGTCCCTTTTGTGTGCGGCGGCGCTGCTGCTGGCGGCGAGCGTTCAAGCGGCGGCATCCGATCCGCCCGGGCTCGACGAGGCGCCGGTTCCCGGCGGCATCGTCGAATTCGCGCGCGCGGTCGGCGTGCGTCCCGTGCCCGATCGCGGACGGTTCCTCTACGACGTCACGCGCCTCGCGCACGACACCGACAACCGCGTGCCCGTGGTGCTCGCCGTCCTGCAGACGCTCGGAAGGCACGCCTCGCCGCCGTCAGGCGACGGCGACGGCACCGTCGAATCGCCGGATCTCGTCGCCGTCCCGTTGACGGCGGAGGTCTGGAGCGCGGCGGTGTTCCACAAGACAGTCACGCGCGACGATCTCGTCGCCGCCATCGTCGCCGACAAGCAGGCATCGCTGCTGTGTCACGGACTCCTGGCGCTCGACGACGAGACGCTGCAGTTCTTTGCGGGCCAGCGTGGCCTGATCGCCCGCATCCTCGAGCGGTCGAATCCGGTGTTCGCGGCGTTCTCGGCCAGCATCCGCGTCAGCAATGGACGTGTTGTTCCTCCGGGGCCTTCCGGGCCGCCCGGCTCGCAGTCGGGCGACGATGTCGTCCCCCTGTGGGAAGCGGCGGTTGGCGAAAAAGTCACGCGCCCCGAGCGGTTCATCGCGCAGTTGCTCGAAGCCAACGACGGGCGCCTCGCGTATCTCTACGACACGATCGGTCAACTCGATCCTGCGCGCCGCGCATTCGCGCTCGGATCGTGGATGCCGTCCGCCGCGGCGCGCGCGGATCGCTTTCACGCGCTGGCCACCGACGGCGTTTCGGCGTTCCACGAGTGGCACGTCCGGACACTGCCGTTTGCCCGCGCGGGCTACGACCTCGGCATGGTGCTCTCACGCGTCGACGTGACGCCCGACGGCCGGCCGGCCGAACCCGCGTCGCGCGGCTTCTGGACGCGCGCGTTCGCGCAGCGCGAGACGGCAGCCGGCCAGGACGGTGAAAGCGACGACCCCATCGATGCCGCATGGCTGACCACGACCATCGCCTCGGCCGAAGTGCGCCAGCGCGGCGAACGTCTGGATCAGATGAACTTCGCGCACCGTTTGTTCGACGCGCGTCCGGACCGGGGGGAGGGGGCCCCCGGAGTAAACGAGCGCCGCGAACGCGCCGACCTGCTGACCGCCGTTCGCGGCCTCGCGCGCTGCCGGATGCTGATGCTGACGCTCGAGCGCATCGGCGTGCGCGCACCGTCGGTGTATGCCGCTGCCGCGCGCCAGGCGGCGCGAATCGGCGTCACGGCCGACGGCCACCGCGCGTTCGTCACGCTCGGGCAGTACCAGGGCGCGCTGGCGCTCGTCGCGCGCGCCATGCGGGTCCGGACGATCGATCCGTCGCGCGGCCGGCAGCTGATCGAGAAGCTCACGGCGATTCCTGTCGGCGACGACGGCCGCTACAACGGAGGCGTCGCGCGGTGGCTGCATGACGAGTTCCTTACGGCGGTCGGAACGCGCGGATTGAACGACCGCGGGATAGTGGCCCCCGGACTGAACGACCGGGGGGCAGGGGCCCCCGGACTGAACTACGAACAGCAAGTGATTGCGGCCATATCCGGCCCTGCGTGGAGCGAAGCGCGCGACGGCGGGCCGCTGACCTGGGAAGGGCAGAAGTACCATCTCGACCTGGGAGCGGCCGAAAGGGTCCGCCTGAACAGGGTCCGCGAGCGCCAGCTCGCGCTGCCGTTCGACGTTCCGATGACGGTCGAAGACGCCGGGCGGACGCTCGGATCCGAATCCACGTCGCTCGCGCAATCCGGCGAGATCGTCGCGCGGCTGACGCAGCTGCTCGCCGAAGTCCGCAAGCGGTCGCGCGAGGAGGAAGCCGACGCGGCTCCGCCCGGCGCCGGCATCTCGCGCGACGAGCACGACACGCTGCAGAAAGCCCTCAATGAGATCGCGGTCGCGATCCGCAACAAGGATGCGAAGCGGATCATGAAGCTCTCCGAGCCGATCGTCGATCTCGGCGACGACATGATGGCGTACGCGCTGGTGTCGATGGCGTACGCCGCGGACATCGGCGATCCGGACGGCGCGATCCTGCTGGCCGACGATGTGTCTCGCCGCCACGACTTCGGCCTGGCGGTGCACGAAGGCGATCAGCGGCTGCGTCAGGCGTGGGCGCTGCCGAAAGAAGACGTCGTTCCCGGAACCGCCTGGCACATCAGCGGATCGCTGCTGGGTCTCGACGTGGCGCTCGCTCAGCTGACGCTGCGCCGCATCAGCCCCGATCCGATTGTCGAAGCGCCGGCACTGACGTCGACCGAACGCGAGGCGTTCGCGGCGAGCGTGTCGATCCTGAATCCGTTCGACTTCCACGACGCCGATCGCGACGCCATTGCCGCGGCGGTCCGGCGCGGCGAAACCGCGGTGGCGCGTCTCGACGCGGCGCTGCTCGAGGAAGTGCTCGACCGCCTCGCCGTCGGCCCGCCGCGGCGACGCGCGCTGCGATGGACGCTGTCGCACGAGCCCGAGCGCATGGCGTCCATGTTCACGCTCACCGAGTTGTTCGTGCTCGGCGGCGGGCGGCCTGCGGACGTCGCTGCCTGGGGCATGTCGATGGTGCCGCTCTCCGGCTGTCTGTGCACCGTGCTCGAGACGCCCGGCCGCCTGACCACGCTCAGCGGCCGCCCGCAGCTCGGGCTGACCTCCACCGTCCTCGGGGACCTCAACCTGCACATCGCGATGATGCTCGGCGAGCTCCAGCTGCCGGCGGCCCTGACGCGGCTCGTGGCGTCGGGCGCGATGCAGGACTTCATCGATCACGTCCGCCCGCTCGGCGACGACGACTGGCTGACGCTGTCGCGCGCCGCGCGGTCAATTCCGCGCGATCGCATCGAGGACTATCTCGCGGTCGCGACGGCCGTCGGTCCGCTCGTGCCGGACAACCCTCGGTGATGGTGCGACTCCATCGGCCGTTCGCAATCGCGTGCCTCGCGGTGTCAGCGGCAGCGGTCCTCGCGCAGACGCCGGCGAACGTGCGTCTGACGATTGTCGCGCCGGAGGCTGATTCGTATCTGAGCGGCCTGACGGCGTTGAAGGCCGCCGTCGATCCCGTGGACGCGGCTGCGGTGGTCACGTTCTACGTCGATGGGCGGCAGATCTGCACCCTGTCGAACCCGCCGTGGGAATGCGAGTACGACGCGGGACCGGCAATCGCCGAGCATCAGGTCCGGGTCGTCTCGTCGCTGAAGGCAGGCGGACGCGTCGTCCAGACGGTGCGCACCAAGTCGATCGGCTACGCGGAGCGCGTCGACGTGGACGTCGTGCAAGTGACGGTCACCGTCAGCGACGGACGCGGCAAGTTCATCGCCGGCATCCCGGAGTCGGCGTTCCATGTCGCGGAAGACGGCAAACCGCAGCACATCACCCACTTCGCATCGGAAAACATCCCGCTCGAGCTCATCGTCGCCATCGACATCAGCGGCAGCATGACGCCGGCCATGTCGAAGCTGAAGACCGCGGTCAAGGAGTTCCTCGGCGCCGTGCCGGCGCAGGATCAGGTGACGCTGCTCGGATTCAACGACAGCATCTTCACGCTGACGCGCAAGCAGACGCATCCCGAGGAGCGCGTGAAGGCTGTCGATCGCCTTGCGCCGTGGGGATCGACGGCGCTCTACGATGTGATTCTGCGCGGCATCGAGATGCTCGGCCGTCAGACCGGGCGCAAGTCGCTGGTCATTTTCACCGACGGCGAGGACCAGGGCAGCCATGCGACGATCGGCGAGGTGGAGCGGCGGCTGCAGTCGAGCGACGTGACGCTGTACATGATCGGCCAGGGGCGCGGCGTCACGCTCGAAGCATTGAAGAAGGTCATGGATCGCCTGGCAGGGCCGACGGGCGGGCGCGCGTTCTTCACCGACAGCATCGACGAACTGCACGACGCGTTCGCCGATCTGCTCGACGAGCTGTCGAACCAGTACCTGCTTGGCTATCAGTCGACGAACACGAAGAGAGACGATACATGGCGGCGCATCAAAGTCGACGTCGACGGGCAGCATGACATCCGCGCCCGCCAGGGGTACCGTGCGGTGGCGGTGAAATGAAACGCCTCGGGTCGCTCCTGTGTGCTCTCGCCAGTGTGAGCGTCACGGTTTCCGCGGCGCAGAATCAGCCGCCGCGATTCTCCTCGGGCGTGGAAGTGACGTCCCTCGACGTCAGCGTCGTCGACGACCACGGTAAGCCGATCACCGATCTGAAACCGGCCGACTTCAACGTCCGCATCGACGGCAGCGTCCGCAAGGTGACGACGGCGGAGTGGGTGCCGCTGGTGAAAGGCGGGGATGCGCCGGCGGTGCAGGCGCCGGACGGATTCAGCACCAACGAAAACGTGTTCGGCGGCCGTCTGATCGTGATCGCGGTCGACGAGCCGAACATCCGCTTTGGCGGCGCAATGGCGATCGTAAAGGCGGCGGACGCCTTCATCGATCGCCTCTCGCCGTCCGACCGCGTCGCGGTCGCCGGATTCGGCGTCGGTGCGCCTGCGACTGTCTTCACCGCGGACCGCGCGAGGGTCAAGGCGGCGATCGCGAGAATGCGCGGCCAGAAGGTGGCGGGCCAGTCGTTTTCGCGCGACTACAACATCTCGCTCACCGAGGCGATGGCCATCGACCGCGGCGACACCGGGACGCTGACGATGGTGCAGGCGCGCGAGTGCGCGCCCGGCTCACCCATGCTCGGCAGCGGTCCCGGCGCGCTCGAGTTGTGTCGAACGGGCGCCGAGAGTCAGGCGCGGCAGCAGGCGCAGGAATCGAAGGCCGACGGCGGCCAGACGATCAACGGACTGCGGCAGCTGTTCACGGGGCTGAAATCGATCGAAGGCCCCAAGACGCTGATCTTGATCTCCGAAGGGTTCGTGCTCGGCGACTCCACTCCGGAGACCGCCGAGCTTGGAAGCCTCGCAGCCGCGGCGAGGACGAGCGTCTACGCGCTGCGGCTCGATACGCCGCTCTTCGACGCGTCGGCGTCGAGGATGCCCGTCGACGCGTTCGGCGACCGGCAGACGCAGGCGGCCGGCCTTGAAACGCTGACCGGAGCGGCGCGCGGGACGATGTTCAATGTCACCGGCACCGCGGATGCGCTCTTCGCGCGGATCGAAGCCGAGATGTCGGGCTACTACCTCCTGGGCGTCGAATCCGATCCGAAGGACCGCGACGGCAAGCCGCACCCCGTCCGCGTCGACGTGCCGCGCCGCGGCGCAATTGTGCGGTCCCGGCGGCAGGTGCTCAATACGCCCGCGGACGAACGTCTCGGGCGGACGCCGCACCAGACGGTCGCGAATGCCCTCTCGTCGCCGCTGCTGCTCTCGGCGCTCCCGATCCGCGTCGCCTCCTTCGCGCTGCAGGGTCCGGAGACGGACAAAGTACAGCTGCTGATCCATGCGGACATCGGCACGGACTACACGTCGTCGAAGGTCCTGTCGCTCGCCTACATCATCACGAACAGCGAGGGCCGAACGGTGGAGAACCGCGCGTTCGACGCGCGGCTGCTGCCCGTGATGTCGGGTGTGCCGTCGGCGCTGCAATATTCGGCCGGCGCCAGCCTGCCGAAAGGCGAATACACCTTCAAGCTCGCGGTGATCGAGGGCGATCGCGTCGGATCGATCGAGCATCCCCTCAAGGCCGTGCTGCCGGAGGCGTCCAGCGACCTGACGTTCAGCGAACTGATGGTCGGCGGTCCGATCGAGACCGGCGACCAACTGCTTCAGCCCACCATCGGCTACCAGGTATCGTTCGGCGCCGTTCACGGCTACGTCGAAGCGTACGGACCGCGCACGGGCGACCTGAGCCTCGAGTACGAAATTGCCACGGATGAGAAGGCCCCGGCGCTCATCGACGTCGACGTACCGCCGCGCCCCGCGCGCGACGGACGCGTGATCTTCACGCGCGTGATCCCGGTGCACCAGGTCCCACCGGGGAAGTACCTGCTGCGCGCGGTGTTCTCGAGAGAGGGACGCGCCATCAAGACGCTGACGCGCAGCTTCGAGATTGCCGCACCGAAAGTGCTCATGACCTCCGCCGACGCCGGCGGCACGTCCGTGATGGACACGGGTCTGTTCCTGCCGGTTGCGGAGGCCGCGCTCCTGCCGCCGTTCGAACCGTCTGCAGCGATCGATCCGGCGACCCTCAATCCGTTTCTCGAGCGCGTCGATCCCTCGACGAAGGCGGCGTTCGACCAGGGCGTGGCGTTCCTGAAGGATCGCGACTTTCCTAAAGCCGAGGCCGCGTTCAAGAAGGCGATTCAGCCGGAGGTGGACAGCACGGCGCCGCTCACGTACCTGGCTGCCGCGTTTGCCGCCGCCGGCCACGACATCGAGGCGGCCGGCGCCTGGCAGACGGCGCTCGTCGACGGCAGCGGGTTTCCGCAGATTTACGACTGGCTGGGCGGATCGCTGATGCGCAACCATGCACTCGGCGAAGCGCGCGCCATCTACGAAGAGGCAGCGGGGAAGTGGCCGGCCGATCCGCGCTTCACCAAGCCGCTCGCGATGCTGTACGCCACATTCGGCAGCGGACGCGAGGCGGTGCGGACGCTCGAACGCTACTTGACCGGACGCCGCGACGATCCGGAGTCATGCTCGCTCGGCGTGCAATGGATTTACATGGTCCACGCCGCCGGCGCCTACGTCCACAGCCGCGCCGACGATGTGAAGCTGGCGCATGCGTTTGCGGAGCAGTACGGCAGCGGCCCGCAGGCGCCGCTCGTCAGGCAGTGGGTCGACTACCTGGATAAGGAAAGGTAGGGGCCGCTCGCGAGCGGCCCCTGCGCGAGCCGCCGCTAGACTGCTTCTTCCGCGGCCGGCTTCTTGACCCGCGGCTTGCGCGCGCTCGCACGTTTCGCCGCCGGCTTCTTCGGCGCCGCCGGCTCGCGTCGCGATCGCGTTCCGCGTTTCGTCGCGCGGCCGAGCAGCTCCGCGGTCGTGTCGATCGCGTGGGGCACTGGCTCGTATTCCGCCTGCTCCGTTTCCGACGGTTCGGCTTCGTTCAGTTCCCCTTGCTGATTCTCGATCGTCGTGACCGGTGACGGACCGGCTTCGCCGGCTTCGTACGCTGCGGCCTCGGCTTCGACGTCCGGCTGCGGCAGGACCGGCGCCTGGGAAGACGGTTGAGACCGATCGGACCGTTCGAGCGCCTGGCCCGGGAAGACGCGCAGGCCGCCGCGGCGGTCGCGCTCCGTGCGCAGCAGCCCGTCCTTCTGGCAGGCTCGAATGACGTCCATGATGCCGCCGAAGCCGTAGACGCGGTCGTCGAACCCCGCCTGACGCAGAATCTGCTTCACGTTGCGCACGTACATCGGCCAGCGCGCGCCGGTGGCGGCCTGGAGGATCTGCCGCGCGCGCGCGACGCCGTCGGCCGCGCTTTCAGTCGCCGCCGGCGCCGGCGCCGCCGGAGCGGACGCGGCGGGTGCGCCGTCGCCGGACGCCGGCGGTTCGGGCGTCTGCGGCAGCGAGCTCTCGTCGAAGCCGTCGTTCAGCTCCACGGTCACGCTGCGGCCGGCGTGCTTCAGCGTCACGGCGCCGGCCTGCGACAGCTTCTCGGCGAAGTCGAGGAACGACGAGGCGCCGTAGTTGCGCTCGGAGAACGTCGAGTCGAGCTGCAGGAGCGTGCTCTTGAGGAGGCCGGTCTGCGGCGTGACCTCGCGGTCGGCGAGAATCTTGAGCGCGCGGCGCACGATCGGGATCGCCTGCGCGATCGGCGTGACCCCGGCCGCCGGCGCCTGATGCCGTCCGTCCTTCTGCTGCGGCTGCGACCGCCGCGGGCGCAGATTTTCGTACGCGATGAATTCGTGGCAGTTGCGCTGCAGGATCACGCTCGTGAAGGCGCGTCCGCCGACGACGAAGACCTTCTTGTCGTACTGCTTGAGTTTTTCGACGAGCGACAGGAAGTCGCTGTCGCCGCCGACGATGACGTAGGCGTTGATGTGCTGATGGGTGAACGCCATCTCGAGGGCGTCCAGGGCGAGGTTGATGTCCGCGCCGTTCTTGTCGCCGCCCGGCGTCATATTGCGCTGCACGAGGCGGATGGCGTGCTGCGTCAACGACCGGCTGTATTCACCCGAGCGCGTCCAGTCGGCGTAGGCGATCTTGGTCACGACCTCGCCACGCTCCTTGATGGCTTCGAGTATCACGCTGACGTCGAAATGTTCGCCGAGCGTGCTCTTGACCCCGATCTCGATGTTGTCGAAGTCGATGAAAACAGCGATGTTCAAACGATCCTGGTGAGCCAAACGAAATCCTGTATCTTCTGCGAATACGTTAGCGAACGCTCGAGACCGACAGCGGCCGGGTACGTCTGTCAGTTCTGACAGGGCCGGCCAACGTTCGCAGCGGTCGAGCTGACCGCCTCAGGGTGAGGCGTCGACACATTGTAGCGCAGCGCTCGCGCGCTGCGCTACGAGAAGCTTTGGGCGTCAGCCGTCAGCTTTCGGCGTCAATGGGGCGGGCGCCTCGGGAACCGGCCAGACGATGCGCGCGAACCCGCCGCGCTGCAGCAGCTCCCGCCCCTTGCCGCCGCGTCCGGTGACGCCGTACTTGGCCGTGCTGATCGTCTGCTCGGCTCCCCGCGTCGTTTCGACCGTCAGCAGGTCCCGATCGCCGGACGAGGCGATGAAGCCGAGGACGCGGTCGTCCTTGGCGACTTTGATCAGCAGCACGCCCTTGCCGGGGCCGCTGAGGAAGTTGACCTCGTCGGCCTTCGCGAGCAGCCCGCGCCCTTCGGCGGTTGCGGCGATCAGCACTTCGCCGCCCGCGAGCCGCGCCACCCCGACGATCTCGGAACCCTTGGACGGACGCGCGAAGCGGCGCCCCGCGCGCGTGCTCGGCTCGACGAAGCCGTCGAGATTGAAGCGCAGGGCGTAGCCGTCGGCGCTGACCGCCACCGCGTGCGCCGGCGCGGCGTCGCCTTCCTTCTTCGGCTTGATCACGCCTACGACGCGCGGGTCGAGGCTCATGGCGCCGACGATCTTCTCGCCGTCCTTCAGCTTGAACTGCTTCTGGATCGGCTCGCCGTAGCCGGTCGACGCGGGGACGTCGATGAAGCGGCACGTGTACGCGACGCCGAAATTCGAAAGGAACGCGCAGGTCGCGCGCGTGCTGCCGGCGAACGCCGCCAGGACGGCGTCGCCCTCCCGGAGGCGCGACGTCGATAGATCCTTCACTTCCTTCTGCCGCTTGACCCAGCCGTCGCGCGACACGATGACGACGTTGTCCTCTTCGACGATGAAGTCGTCGGCGGTGTATTCCTGCTCGCCGGTGTCGCTCTCGATCCTGGTGCGCCGCTTGTCGCCGTACTTCGTGCTGATCTCTTCGAGCTCGGTGCGCACCACCTTCCAGCGGCTGTCCTCGTCCTTCAACAATGCGCTGATCTGGCGGGCGCGCTTCCGCTTCTCTTCGAGCTCCTGGCGGATGATCAGAATCTCGAGCCGCGCGAGCCGGTAGATCTTCAGCTCGAGGATCGCGTCCGTCTGGTCGGCGTCGAGCTTGAATCGCGCCATGACCTTCTCGGCGGCGTCGGATTTCCCGTCCGACTTGCGGATGATCTTGATGATCTCGTCGAGCGCGTCGAAGACGGTCTCGAAGCCTTCGAGGATGTGGATCCGTTTCTTGAGCGCCGCGAGCTCGTGCTCGAGCCGTTTGGTGACGACTTCGAGCCGGAAATGCAGGAAGTGCCACAGGATTTGTTTGAGATCGAGCCGCTCGGGCCGCCCGACTTCGGGATTCTCGGTCGGGATCAGGCACGTGAGGTTGACGCCGATCGTGATCTGCAGCGGCGTGTGCTTGAAGAGGTACGCCATGATCATCTTCTCGTCGGCGTCCGTCTTCATCTCGAGCGCGATGCGCACATCGTCGGTGGAAAGGTCCTTCACGTCGAGCAGCTGCGGCAGCTTGCGCGACAGCACGACTTCGGCGATGCGCTCGACGAGCTGCGCCTTGTTGACCGTGTACGGAATGCTGTCGACGTAGATCGTCTTCGTCGATCGGGTATCCGGCCCGATGTCCCACGTGCCGCGGACGCGGATCGTTCCCGATCCGGTCCGGTACATCAGTTTCAGTTCCTCCTGCGAATTCAGCACCTGGCCGCCGGTCGGGAAGTCCGGACCTTTGATGTATTTCGAGAGCTGCGCGTTGCCGATGTCCTCGTTGTCGAGCAGCTTGACGAGCGCCGTGCAGACCTCGGCGAGGTTGTGCGGCGGGATGTTCGTCGCCATGCCGACCGCGATGCCGGTCGTGCCGTTGACGAGGAGATTCGCGAGGCGCGCCGGCAGGACGACCGGTTCGGTCTTCGTGCCGTCGTAGTTCGGGCGGAAGTGGACGGTCGCCTGCTCGATTTCCGTCAGCACCTCGTCGCTGACGCGCGCGAGCCGGCACTCGGTATAGCGCATCGCCGCGGCGCTGTCGCCGTCGAGCGACCCGAAATTGCCGGAGCCGTCGACCAGCGGGTAGCGCAGTGAGAAGGGCTGCGCCATGCGCACGAGCGTTTCGTACAGCGCGGCGTCGCCGTGCGGATGATAGCTGCCCATGACGTCGCCGACGACCTTCGCGCACTTGCGATGCTTCGCATCGGCCGTCAGGTTCTGCTGCCACATCGTGTAGAGGATGCGGCGCTGGACCGGCTTCAGGCCGTCGCGGACGTCGGGCAGCGCGCGCGCCGTGATGACCGACAGTGCGTAGTTCAGATACCGGGACTGCGCGGCTTCGTGCAGCGCGACGTTTTCCGTCCCGCCGCCGCCGCCGCCGAGCAGCGACGATCGAATCGCCGCGTCGCGACCTGACGATCCCGACTCGGCCGGCTCCATGTTGTCGAACAGCGACCGATCGCGGGACTTGCGCTTCGCCATCGCGCTCACTTTACCGCGGGGCTGCGCGCCGTACAAGACGTGTATAGTCGAAGGTTATGACCACCACGACACGCGTCGCAGAGTCCGTCCTGCAGGCGATCGGCCACACGCCCGTCGTCCGTCTTCATCGCGTCGTCACGCCCGGTTCGGCGGATGTCGTCGTCAAGCTCGAGGCGATCAATCCGACCGGCTCGTACAAGGATCGGATGGCGCTCGCGATGATCGAAGCCGCGGAGCGGGACGGCCGCCT
>DASQHH010000420.1:0-5488 GCA_035632195.1 Vicinamibacterales bacterium | reverse complement strand
CGCGCATACCGGACATGGCCGTCGTGCGATTCATGCTCGCGGATGCGTCGAATGCGGAGAGCGGCCGGCAATCAGCGCCGACCGCCGCGCGCGGCTGGACGACCACCGTTCCGTGGGCGGTCGCCGGCGGGCTCGCCGCCGCGCTGCTGCTCGTCCTGTTGCTGCCGTCGACGAAGACGGCGCCCCCGGCGCGTCCGGTGACGCGCTTCACGATCGCCCCGCCGGACGCGCTCCTGTCGGCGGCCACGAGCAGCGGGCCGATTGCGCTCTCGCCCGACGGGACGCGGCTCGCTTACGTCGCGCAGAGCGACACCGGCACGCGGCTCCTCTACGTGCGCGAGATGGATCGGCTCGAGTCGAGGCCGCTGCACGAAACGGAAGAGCAGACCGGCGTCACGTCCGCGGGCTATCCGTTCTTCTCGCCCGACGGCAACTGGATCGGATACGTCGCCGACAGCGCGGTCAGAAAAGTTCCTGTCGGCGGTGGCCCGGTCGCGACGGTGTGCACGTTCGAGGGCGCCTGGCGCGGCGCCACGTGGCTGCCCGACGATACGATCGTCTTCGGCCTCGAACTCCAGAAACGCAACGGCCTCTTTCGCGTGCCGGCGCACGGCGGAACGCCCGAACCGGTCGTGGAAGTCGAGCAGAACGAGCTCGCTTATCGGTGGCCCGACGCGCTGCCCGGCGGCAAGGCCGTCATCTTCAGCAGCCAGCGGGGCGGCGACGCCAACGCCGCCTCGATCGAGCTCGTCCGCCTCGACACGAAGGAGCGTCGTGTGCTCGTCGAGGGCGGCAGCTACCCGCGCTACGTAGCGGGTGGGCATATCGTTTTCGCACGCGCTGGTGTCCTGATGGCGGCGCCGTTCGACCTGGCCGCGCTCGCCACGACCGGAGCGCCTGCTCCCGTCGTCCCAAGGGTCACGATGGCGACGACGACGGGACAGGCGCAGTACACCGTATCGGCGTCCGGAACGCTGGCGTTCGCGAGCGGCGACGAAAGTGGCGTGAACCTCGTGTGGGTCGATCGGCAGGGCGTCGTCCAACCGATTCCCGTTGCGCCGCAGAATTTCGAGCACCCTCGTCTTTCGCCGGACGGGCAGCGGCTCGCGGTGGACATTCGCGGCTACAACAACAGTGCGAACACGGACATCTGGATCTATCAGTTCGCGCGGAACACGTTGTCGCGCCTGACGTTCGGGCCCACGGAGAACGAGGCGCCGGTCTGGACGCCTGACGGCACGCGGGTTACCTATGCGACGACGCTCGCGGATCGGCCGCCGCGGGCCATCCAGTCCAGGCTGGCCGACAACAGCGGCGGAGAGGAAACTCTGGCGCGCGGCATGGAGCATCTGCATCCGCTCCAGTGGAACGCGCGCGGCGACGTCCTGCTGCTGAACGAATCGGCGGCCGCATCGTCCGATACGTTCGGGCTGTTCATGAACGAGCAGCGGACGATTCGGCCGCTTGCCAAGACGCCGTACAAGGAAGCATCGGCGGCGTTCTCGCCCGACGGGCGCTGGCTAGCCTATGCGTCGGACGAGACGGGCCGCTTCGAAATCTACGCGCAGGCGTTTCCCGGGCCTGGCGGCAAGTCGCAGATTTCCGCCGCCGGCGGCGTGGAGCCGGTCTGGGCGCGCAGCGGCAAGGAGCTGTTCTTCCGCGACGGCGACAAGCTGATGGCGGTCCCGGTCGATATCGGCGGCGCCAGCGTCACGGCCGGTGCGCCGAGGGTGTTGTTTCAGGGCCGATTCGTGCCGTCGACCAGCGTCGATCGGTGGTACGACGTCAGTCCCGACGCGCAGCGGTTCCTGATGATGAGAGCGGACAGCGGCCGCGGCGCGCCGACGGTGACCATCGTCCAGGAATGGGGCACGGAGCTCAAACGCCTCGTCGACGCGAAGCCGTGAGACGACGGGACTCCGGCGACGTCGCCCCGAATTCGTCGATCAGTGCCGGTCGCGAGGGGCATCGGGAGATGATTCCAGGTCAGGTGCGGCGGCGAGCTACGGTGTCTCCGCGAGCGGGAATCCTTCGCGGCGCGCCGCGGCGGCGAGGCGATCGTCGAGCGTCACGATTTCGAGCGACGCGGGCCGCCGCTCGGCGGCGACGAACGCGGCGGCCAGCTGCAGCGCGTCAGCGGCACGCAGCGAATGCACCCGGAGAAACCGCACCGCCGTCTCTCGAACCGCGTCCACGGGATCGACCTGATGCCAGGCGGACGCCAGCTGTTTCAGCCGATCGAACGCGTCGGCTGCGGCCGGCTCGTCGAGCGCCCCGTCCCGTTCGAGCCGCGCGATGGCCGACGCGCATTCGACTTCGGTCGCCCACCACACGAGCATCGGCTCGCGGCCGGCGAGCGAGAGCAGCGGCCGCGTCGCAGGCTCGGCCACGAGCAGCGGCACGACGGCGGAAGCGTCCCAGAACTTCAGCGGCCGCTCCGGCGTTCGTCGAGCAGCGCGCGCAGGGCAGACGCCCCCGCCTTCGGACGCGGAGGCTGCCGGGTGAGGATGCTCTTCGGGACCGCGCCGCCGCCGCGCCGCAGGACACCGTCGCGCTCGAGCCCGTTCAGCCGTCCGTCATCGCCCGCCTGGTCGTCTGCGGAGGGCGCGACCGGCTCGAGCCGGGCTACCGGCCGTCCGCGGTCGACAATCAGTACTGGAGAGCCGCTTTTCAGCCCGTCGATCAGCGCGCTCAGGTTGTTCTTCGCGTCGGTGATGCTCGATTTCTTCACGTGGCTAGAATAGCCTGATTCGAACTGCTATTCAAGCGTTGCCGCTCGCCTAAAGGCTCGCGCTCCATCAACCTAAAGGCTCGCGCTCCGTCAACCGCTCGCCTGAAGGCTCGTGCTCCTAGTAACATCGCTGACCGCCATGAAAAGACTCCTCCTCGCCATCACCCTGCTCTCGAGCCTTGTCCTTTCGGCTCAAGAACCTGCGCAGACGCCCGCGGGCAGCGCGAATCAGGACCCATTCAGTCAAGCCACGTTCGACGACTTCCGCCTGCGCTCGGTCGGCCCGGCGATTGCCTCGGGCCGGGTGGGCTCCATCGCGGTGCACCCGGAGAACAAGCAGACGTGGTACGTCGGCGTGTCGTCGGGCGGCGTGTGGAAAACGACCAACGCCGGCATCACGTTCACGCCGGTGTTCCAGAACGAAGGCAGCTACGCGGTCGGAACGGTCGTCATCGACTCGAAGAATCCGAGCACGATCTGGGTCGGCACGGGCGAGGCGAACAACCAGCGCGCGGTCGGCTACGGCGACGGCGTGTATCGCAGCGACGATGCAGGCAAGACATGGCGGAACCTGGGTCTCAAAACGTCCGAGCAGATTGGACGCATCGTCATCGACCCGCGCGACTCGAAGGTGGTTTTCGTCGCGGCGTACGGATCGCTGTGGGGCCCGGGCGGCGAGCGCGGGCTCTACAAGACGGCGGACGGCGGTGCGACGTGGAACAGGGTGCTCGAGATCAGCGAGAACACGGGCATCAGTGACGTCGCGATCGATCCGAACAATCCCGACGTGATGCTGGCGGTCGCGCATCAGCGCCGCCGCCACACCTGGACGCTGATCCATGGAGGTCCGGAGAGCGGCCTGCACAAGTCCACCGACGGCGGCAAGACGTGGCGCCGCATTCCGGGCGGGCGCAGCGGACTCCCGAACGGCGATCTCGGCCGCATCGCTCTCTCTTTCACGAAAGCGGAGAAGGGGCTGGTCTACGCGAAGGTCGAGACCGGCGAGAACACGGCGATCTACGCGTCGCTCGACTCGGGCGACAGCTGGGAGCGCCGCGGCAACGTGAACGCGCAGCCGATGTACTACCAGAACATTCACGCGGATCCGAAGAATCCGAACCGCGTCTACGTGCCGGCGACGAACACGCAGATTTCCGATGACGGCGGGCGCACGTTCAGCGAGCTCGGCGAGCACAACAAGCACGTGGACAACCATTACGTCTGGATCGATCCGGACGACACCGAGCATCTCCTGGAGGGCTGCGACGGCGGCTTGTACGAGACGTGGGACCGCGGCAAGCTGTGGCGCCACTTCGCGAATCTGCCGGTGACGCAGTTCTACAACGTCGAAGTGGACAACGCGTCGCCCATCTACAACATCTACGGCGGCACGCAGGACAACGAGAGCCTCGGCGGACCGTCGCGCTCGCGCGGCCCGGACGGCGCGACGAACAACGACTGGTGGGTGATCACGGGCGGAGACGGGTTCGTCGCCCGCGTCGATCCCAACGATCCGAACATCGTCTACGGCGAGTCGCAGTACGCGGGCATCGTCCGCCTCGATCGTCGGACGGGCGAGCGCGTCAGCATCAGGCCGGCGGAGAACAGGGAAGAGGAGGCCAACAAGTACAACTGGGAGACGCCGTTCATCATCAGTCCGCACAACGCGTCGCGGCTGTACCTGGGCGCGAACCGCCTCTATCGCAGCGACGATCGCGGGAATTCGTGGAAGGCGGTCAGCCCGGATCTGACGAGGAAAACGGATCGCAACCTGCTGCCGGTGATGGGCAAGGTGTGGCCGCCCGAAGCGGTGGCGCAGCACCAATCGACGGCGACGTGGGGCAACATCTCGGCGGTCAGCGAGTCGAGGAAGAAGGAAGGCATGCTCATCGCCGGGACGGACGATGGGAACGTGCAGGTGTCGCTGGACGGAGGCGCGAACTGGCGGAAGAGCGAGAAGCCGCCGGGTCTGCCGGATTACAACGGCTACGGCGTCTACGTGCAGCGCGTCTACGCGGGCAAGACGAGCGAGGACGTGGCGTATTCGCTCTACTACAACAGCAAGAACGACGACTTCAAGCCCTACATCTACAAGAGCACGAACAGGGGCGCGTCGTGGACGTCCATCGCCGGCGATCTGCCGGCGAACGGAATGGCGCTGGCCTTCGCGGAGGATCCCGTCGATCCGAATCTGCTCTTCGTCGGCACCGAGTTCGGGCTGTACTTCACGGTGAACGGCGGCCAGAAATGGATCCGCCTGAAGAACAACCTGCCGACGATTCCGGTGCGCGATCTCACGATCCAGGAGCGTGAGAACGACCTCGTGATGGCGACGTTCGGGCGCGGATTCTACGTCCTCGACAACTACGCGCCGCTGCGATCGATCACGGCCGACACGTTCCAGAAGGACGCGCAGATCTTCGCCACGCGGACGGCGATGATCGAGGTGCCGGACAACAGTCACACTCGCGGCGCGCAAGGTGAGAGCTTCTGGACAGCCGAGAACCCGCCGAACGGCGCGGTCATTACGTACTGGATGAAGACGACGCCGCAGTCGGCGAAACAGAAGCGGCAGGAAGCCGCGGGCGGTGCGGCGGCGAGGAGCGCGGCGACGCCCTATCCGTCACAGGCGGAGCTCACGGCGGAAGCGGACGAGGAAGCGCCGCAGACATTCCTGACGATCACCGACGCGGGCGGCAAGGTCGTGCGTCGCATGACGGTGCCCGGCAATCGCGGCATCCATCGCTTTACCTGGGA
>DASQHH010000419.1:0-4225 GCA_035632195.1 Vicinamibacterales bacterium | reverse complement strand
CCCCCAGCACTCTGCTGAATTTGCGCTTACTGTACGCTGACGAGCACGATATCGAAGATGAGCGTCGAGTTCGGCGGAATCGGGCCGTGGCGCACGTCGCCGTAGCCGAGCGACGGCGGAATCACCAGGCGCCGCGTGCCGCCGACCTTCATGCCGACCAGTCCCTGGTCCCATCCGGCAATCACCTGCCCGCTCCCGAGCGTAAACGTGAACGTGGACGTCGACGCGTCGAATTGCGCGCCTTGCGACTGGGGCTGCAAGGGATCGAACAGCCAGCCGACGTACGTCACGCCGAGCGTGTTGGAGTTGGCAGCGGCAGTGCCGGTGCCGACGATGAGATCGGTCTGCGAAAACGTCGCGCCAATCGACGTGCCCGTCGGCAGCGCGGGAGACGCGCACCCGGCGCCGAGCAGCGCGGCCGCGACGGACGCGGCGACAAAGAGCAGGCGGGTCATTTCGGCATCTTCCCCAGCGACAGCCGGATGCCGAGGGTGCCATAGATGACCCTGTCGGAGATCGATCCCTGAGCGTTGTCGACGGCCGTTCCATGCAGCTGCAGCACTGTCCCCTCGATGAACACACCGATGCGCCGCAGCGGGTACATCTCGACACCGCCGCCGGCGAGCCAGCCCCAGCCCTCAGCCTTCATGCCGAACGTCTCCAGGCCCACCGTCGTGTTCGTCACCGTCTGCACCGTCGTCAACGTCGCAAACAGGCGGTTCGCGCCGCCGATGCCGTAGAGCCGCACCGGTCCGGCCTGCGCGCCGACCTTGCCGGCCACGGTGATGACGCGCGCATCCAGCCCGCTGTTGAACGTGACATTGGTGCCGCTGCCGCTGACCTTCAGGCTCGCCGGCCGCACGTACCCGACGTCCGCGGCCAGGAAGCGATTGAACCAGAACGTCGCGCCGGCCATGTAGTCGACGCTGACGTTCTGGCCCGTGCAGGACGACGCGTCGCCGCACGCGTTGTTGACGAGGTTCGCAAACGTCGCTCCGCCGAGGCCTGCAGACACCATCGCACCGAGCGGCGGCTGCGCCCAGTTGCGTCCCTGCTCCGCCGTCACGTTGCCCATCCACTGGGGCGGCGCCGGACCCTGCCGGATCCACACGACGGGATTCTCACCGGTGACGTCGACGACGAGCGTGGTGATGCGCTGGATGCTGAACAGATCGCGCACCGTGCCGCGCGTGCAGCTGCCCTGCGCCGGCGGCTGCTCGCCGTTCTCGACGAGCAGGATGCGGCGCTGCTGGCCGCACGCGTCCAGGCTGACGTGGACGCCGGTTTCGGACCGCTGCAGCCGCGCGAGGACGTCGAGCGTCAACGTCGCCGTGCCGGTCGAATCCGCCGTCGCCGTGGCCACGCTGTCGCTGTTGAGAAAGAGTTCGATCCGCGCGTTTGCCGGCGCGTTGCGGACGATGACGGTCTGCGCGGAAGCGAGCGTCGCAGCCGCGAACGTCAGAGCTGCCGCGGCCAGAAGACGGGTCGTGGTGCTGTCGGCGGTCACTCCTTGGGAGTCTATTCCAGGTGCGCGGCTAGTCGGTAGTCGCGACTACGGACTCCCGACTCTCACCGCAGCTGAAAGAGACGGTCCCCTCCGAACGTTCCGAGATCTTTCGCCCCGTATCGCACCAGCCACTCCGACACGCTGCGCGCATCGTCGCGACGATAGGCGCCCGGGCCCTCGTGGACAACGGCGTGCGTGGCGCCGGTCGCGAGGAGCGTGCGCCAGCCGCTCTGATTCTCGATCGGCGCCGTGAACGCAGCCGTGAACAGCCGGTAGTGCTCCGGATAGTAGCCGGAGTAGCCGTTGACGATCGGCTTGCGATGGAATCCCGCAAAGAACGTGTAACGAATCTCGGCGTCGAGATCCCCGAACGGCAGTTCGGCGACGACCGTGCCGGCCGGCAGCTCGCGAATGTTCGCATACACGGCACCGGGCTGCGGCACATCGCGGACCACGCCGAGACCCAGGCACTCCGCGACGATGGCGGCCACTCCGGCGGCGACGACGACGCGTCCCGCGCGAAGACGCGAGAGCAGTCCATCGGCACCGAGGCCCGCCAGGATCGCAAGAAAGAACGCGACGATCATGAAGTACAGCGACGGAACTCTCAGGCCATTGAATCCCGGCACGAATCGATACAGCAGCGCGTACAGGCCCGGTCCGAGCGCCTCGCCGTTGGCGTGCACGACCGGGCCGAGCGACAGCCAGGCCGCGACGAATGCCCCGGCGGCGTATCCTGCGGCGCGCGAACGCAGCGCGCGAAAGACGAGGCCGCGAAGCGGCGGCGAGAGCGTCAGAAGGGCGGCCGCCGCGGCGGCGATCTCGGCGACGAGCGTCGCCGGCCGATAGCGAATCACGAAGCCTGCCGCCGCGTACGCGTCGCGTCCGGTGACGAGCAGCCGCGCGGCCAGCAGCAGCAGCGTCGCCAGCACTGCGCCGGCGACCCATGCAAGCACCTGGCGCCATCGGTCGATCGATTCCTCCGGGGGCCCCTGCCCCCCGGTCGTGTGAACGATGCCCGGCTGCATCGCGTCGCGCGCGGCGACAACCATGGCGGCACCTGCGAAGAACAGGATCGCGAAGCCGGGAAACCCCTGCCCCTCCGGATGCGGATACGCGCGGATGCGCGCGCCCCACAGCGTCGACTGTTCCGGCGCATTCGCGAACGCCCGCACGTCGGCGGACAGGAACTCGATCTCCGCGCGCGGACGGACGCCGATGTCGCCGCCACGCCGCACCTCGAAGTACGGGACCATGAACGCGCCGACGATGAGCAGGACCGCGACGCCCGCGGCGGTCAGCCCGCGCCACACACGCGCGTCGCGAATCTTTCCGTTCGCGATCATCTCGACAAGGCAGTACGCCACGGCGAACGGCGTGAAGAACGCCATGTAGTAGCCGCACGACAAGGCCTGGAACAGCAGCGCCGCAGCGCCGCCGGCGAGCGGGCGAAGGCGGCCGCTGAGGATGAACCGGCGCAGGCCGAGGAAAGCGAACGGCATCCACTGACTCGAGATGACTTCGATGTGCGCGAATTGATCGATGCGGTACGGCGCGAACGCGAAGGCGAGGCCCGCCAGGAACGCCGCCAGGGGACGTCCGGTGAGGTCGCGGACGAGGAGATACATTCCCAGCCCCGACAGCACGAACGTCGACAGCAGGAGCAGGTTGTACGCCAGCACGATGTTGCCCGTCGCGGCGAATACCGGCAGCATCTGCAGCATCTGCGGCGTGAGGTGTTCCGAGTACGCGAGCGTCAGGCGGGATGGATAGAAGATGTTGCCGTTCCAGTAGTCCGCGAGCGCCGCCGCGTCGCCGTGCAGCGCCCGCAGCACCTGACCGGACGTCCACAGCAGCACCCAGCAGTTGAACAGCGTGTCGCCGGTGTCGCCGCCGATCCGCGACGTGATGGCCGGCGCGAGCGGCCAGGTAAGAAGGAGCGTCGCGGCGAAATACAACGCCGCGGCGGACAATGCGCCGGGGGCGCCGGGGGGCGACACGAGCGGGGCCGATGCGAGCGAAGCCCCGCGCGTCACATCATCGGCGGGTCGGCCGCCGTCGCCGGCCGCGTGTCGTTCGCGCGGATGACGGTCGTTTGATCGGTAAAGAAGTAGCGCTTGCCTGCGCCCGCAGCCGCCGGATTGGCCTGAATCGCGTAGTTCGCGATGCCTGCGGCCGGACCCGCCGCACCGGGAATGTAGGTGAACACGTAATCGCCCTTCGAGCCCGATGCGAGCGACGCATCGATCAGCACCGCGGAGGCGAGATCGCCGAGCTTGGGCGGGAATCCGCCGTGTTCGACGCTGTACGTCAGAAGCGCGGTGTTGAGCGTCCGCAGCGACGAGACCGCCGTTGCGTTGCCGGACGAGACCTGCGCCCGCGCGACCTCGGCGGCAATGCTGACTCGCGACCGCGAGATGTGCTCCTGCGTAATGCGCCAGCGGCCGTCCACCTTGCGCAGACCGTCGCTCAGCTGATACGTGTCGGTCACGCGGACGCCGTTCGGTGTCCCGCTCACCGTCAGCGTCGCGTGCGAAAACGCGACATCGCCGTCCGTGACGATGCCCAGGTCGTGGAGATCCACCGCGGCGATTGGCACCGGCATGGCGCCCATGAACGAGCCGTAATAGCGCGCGTGCTGCGAGGCCGGCGCTTTCCTGCCGTCGCTCAGCAGATCGACGACGTAGACGTCGCCGGTCGAAGCGAATTCCGCGACGA
>DASQHH010000418.1:0-3560 GCA_035632195.1 Vicinamibacterales bacterium | reverse complement strand
GAAAGCTGGTGCGTCCTGGCGGCGGACGTGGCCCGGCACTCGGCACCCCAGCACCCGGCACCCCTGCACGCGGCACCCCTGCACCCGGCACCCCGGCACTCGGCACCCCGGCACCCGGCACCCCGGCACCAGGCACCGCTCCAGCCGGTGAGTATTTCTCCGGCGCCGGCGGGCTGACGAGCACGGCGCAGGACTATCTGGAGTTCTGCCAGATGCTGCTGAACGGCGGCACGCTCAATGGGACGCGGCTGCTGTCGCGCAAGAGCGTGGAGCTGATGACGGCTGACGCGACGCCGGGACTCGACCTGCGGAACTATCTCAATGGTGAGCAGCCGCTGCAGGGCTATGGATTCGGCCTCGGCGTGCGTGTCCGCCGCAACAACGGCGAGAACGGCTGGCTTGGCAGCCCCGGCGATTTCGGCTGGGCGGGCGCGCTCGGCACGTACTTCTGGATCGATCCGAAAGAAGAATTGATCGGGATGGTGCTGATGCAGACGCGTGTCACCCGGCTGCGGACGGAGTTCCCGAACGCGGTCTATCAGGCGATTGTTGACTAGTGGCAGGCCACTAGCAGCCGCGCGACGTCAGACCGCGTCGGCGACAGGCGAGCGATGCTGTTACCGCAGGAGATCGAGTCCCGCCGCTTTCGCGAAGACGATGAAATCGCGGTCGCGCGTGAGGAGAGGGATCTCACGGTCCACGCAGGACTGAGCGATAAGGGCGTCGCCGAGGCGTGCTTTTCGTCTGCCCGCCAGCACGCGGGCGCGCAATTCGCCGCCGCGCTGCCAGTATCCGTCGGCGACCTCGACGAGCGGCACCTCCCTGAGCGTGTCCGCAACGGTCGAATCGATCTTCGGATCGCTCAGCAGTTCCGTGAGCACGACCGGCGGCATCAGCACGTGGCGGCCGGCGAGCGCGGCGTCGAGCGCATCGACGTCGGGGCCGGCGTCGCCCTTCAGGTACGCGATCCAGGTGCTCGTGTCGGCCGCGATCACCGGTCTGCCTTCAACTGTGCGGCGGTCCGCGAAAACCGGACCCTGCCGCGCAGACTCCGCAGCCGATCGTACGCGTCCGACGCAGCGACCAGCTGCAGGCCGGTGCGCACCGTCTCGGTGATGCCGGCGCCACTCGCCTTGCGCGCCTTTTCGAGCAGCGCGGACGGCACTTCCACCGTGATCTTCTGCACGACATCCATATCGTCAGATTACCATACGAGGGACCAGCATCGATGCTGGTCACCGCGCCACATAGTGGCCATTCCTGGCAGGCGGCCAGGACGGCACCGCAGGTTGGCAGAACACGACGACAAGCGAGCACAGGACTTATGTGCATTGTGTGAACCCCGAACCCAGAACCTCAATCCGCAATCCTCAATCCGAATCCGCGGAGCGGATTCACCTTTCGGCGCAATTCCCAGGGAATTCGTCGCACGCACGGACGCGCAAGCGTCGTCGACAGAAGAATGGCGCGACGCGCGGACCTGCCGATGGCATGCGGATACGGTTTCCCGCCGGTCCCACACGTGCAAGCGGTACCGCCGGGCGTGCGGACGCACTCGCAGAGGCTGTCGACACCGTGTGCAGGCGTGTTCGGCCCGTCGGCAGTCGTGCGAGTGGCATCTACGGACGGGTGGACGACAGGCGAGACGATTGCGTGACTGTTTCAGACGCGAAAAACCCACAGACACGGGCGGAAGTGCCACGTGCAGTTCGTGTACGGGATTTACATACGGAAAAGTGGAGTTCTCGCGAGAGGATTGTCGCTCGCAGCAGAAAAATCGCGGCTGACAGGCCGGATGATGGATCGCGCAGTGCGGAACTTCCCGGACGCAACGCCGCTGGAGCCGGTCGCAACGTCCGAAAAGCCGCTCGCAACGCTGCGCGAGACATTCGCCACGGATAAATCGTGGTCGACGTGCCGGCGGAACCCGCTCGCCACCGAAAAAAAGCGATCGGACATCGAAATCGAGCGACTGACGCCTCGAAAATCGCCGTCGCACTGCCGCCGGAAGCCGGATGCAGCGTCCGAAAAGGCGCTCGCCGCGCTGCGCGACCTGATCGCCATAGAAAAAGGTCGTCGACAGCCCTGGCGGGACCGGCTTGCCACCAAAAAAGCGATCGGACATCGAAACCGGGCGGCTGACACCTCGAGAATCTTCTCCGGCCGTCCCCGAATCTTTGTCCGTATCCCCGAAAGTCATACCAGCACTTCCGCTGGAGCCGCGCGCCGCTCGAGAAAACCGATCGTCCGTTGGGAATCTGACGCCGACACGGTGCAATTTCTGACCGACACGCTGAAAAACGTGACCAGCATGCGCGGAAACGCCGCGGGCAATTCGTGTACAGGATTCGCAACGCCGGCGGCGCGCTACACTCTCGCGGGCGGGCAACTGCATGGAGCAACGCCGGCTTCGCAAGCACCGGGCGCAGACGCGGGCGCTCGCCGTCTGCCTGGGCCTTCGCGGCGTCTTCGGGTCGGCGGCCGGCATGACGACGGTGGCCAGGCTCAAGCGCGCCGTCGCGACGCAGGCCGCGCGGCATGCGGACCAGGAACGCTGCCGCATGCAGCAGAAGGCCGCCGCCGATCGCGGACGGAAAGCGCGGCGCATGCTCTACGTCGGCCTCCGCCACGTCGCCCACGTCAGCCGGGTGGTGCACCGCAAGGACGACCGCGTCGCGAGCATCGAGCCGCCCTCGTGGATGGACGACGATGGGCTGATCGGGAGGGCGGAGGCGATCCTCGACGCCGTCCGCCCGCACGAAGCGTTGTTCGTGGCGACGGGTGTCCGCGCCGGATTCTTTGCCGTGCTCGCCGGCGAGATGGCGGCGCTGCGGACGGCGAAAGACGGCGTCGTGCGCGCGCGGGTGCGGTACGCGGAGTGCACCGCCGCGATCGACCGCGCGCAGAAAGAGGGGGATCAGGCGGCCGCCGCAGCCGAGGGCTTTCTCGCCGCCTCGCCCGGCGCACCGGAGGGAGCGCTCAATTCGTTTCGCCGCGCGAAACGGATTGGGACGTCGTCGCGGCTCCCGAAGCGGCCGCCAACGGCGTGACGAGATCTCGAAAGCGGAAAACGAGCCCTGCGATTGTTGATGAATCGTCGCAATCCTGGCGCACACCGTCCGCCAACTATCGCGGGCGCGTTCCAGCCTGAAATGGCCTGTCGTCCCGGCGCGTGTGATCGAGACCAGAGTTGACCGAATCAAACGGCGGCGGCACGCGGGCTATCGTCCGGTAGTCCCGCAGCCGCGCAGAACGTAAGACCGAACGCCATGAAGAACGTAGAGACGATCGGTGTTGCGGAGGGTGTGCTCGATGATGGTCCTCTGCTTCCGCAAGTCGTATCACGCCGGATCGCCACGCAAGCAGTGTCCGCAGGCGTACATGTCCGTCCCGCCGTCGGTCAGTCGGCGATCGGATCTTCCGCTAACATACTGACCCGCAAGCACGTCGCACGGCACGGCCGTTGCTCGTTACGCTCGGCTAAAGCCTGGCGCTCCGTCTGTGCTGTGGACTCTGACGTCTGAGGACTGACCATGCTGAATGACATCAAGATCGCCCTT
>DASQHH010000417.1:0-7800 GCA_035632195.1 Vicinamibacterales bacterium | reverse complement strand
AACGGCGCGATAATTGATCGAGCGTGTCGCGTGACGCTCGGCTCGATGCCTCTCCACATCGTCATCCTGGCTGCGGGTCAGGGGACCCGGATGAAGTCAGCGCGCCCGAAGGTGCTGCACCGCGCTGCCGGATTGCCCCTGCTTGCCCACGTCCTCGCAACGGCTTCTGAGCTCTCGCCAAGGTCGACGACCGTCGTCGTCGGGCACCAGGCGGAGGCGTTGAAGGCCGCCCTGAAAACCAATTCGGCGGGTGTCGCTCCGAACCTCACCGTTGTGGTGCAGGAGCCACAACTCGGGACGGGACACGCTCTTATGACCGCGGAGACGGCTCTCTCGGGGGCAACCGGCACGGTCGTTCTCCTGTACGGGGACGTTCCCGCACTGTCCATCGCAACTCTCAAAAAGCTGGTGGATCATCACGTCCGAACCGGCGCCGCGGCAACAGTCCTGACCGCGGTCGTCGACCAGCCAACGGGCTATGGGCGAATCGTGCGATCCGGCGAGCAGATTGCACGTATCGTTGAGGAGAAAGATGCCACCTCAGCCGAGCGTGAGATTTGCGAGATTAATTCCGGGATTTACGCCTTCGCGCTCGACGGCCTGTTCGCGGCGCTGCATGCGCTGGCGCCCGAGAATGCTCAGGGCGAGTATTACCTCACCGATCTTGTCGGCATCTTCCGGAATAACGGGAAGCGAGTCGAAACCGTGATCGTTTCAGATCCCGACGACATCCGCGGCGTCAATAGCCGCAGCGACCTCGCGGCCGTGAGCCGCGTGATGCGCGAACGCAAAGCGTCGGAACTGATGGCCGCCGGCGTCACCATCGAAGATCCCGCGACGGCGTACATCGACCGGGACGTTACGATCGGCGCCGACACGATCATCCGCCCCAGCGTCTCGATCGAGGGCCGGACGACCATCGGAACCGGCTGTGAAATCCACGGCGGCGTCCGCATCGTCGACTCGGTCGTGGGCAATCGCGTCACGATTCTCGATCACTGCGTCCTCACGGAAGCCCGTGTCGGCAACGATGTCCGGCTTGGTCCTTTTGCGCACCTGCGCGCCGGCGCCGACGTCCGCGACGGCGCTCACGTCGGCAACTTCGTCGAGCTCAAAAAAACGGTGCTCGGCGAAGGCTCGAAGGCTAACCATCTCGCGTATCTCGGCGACGCAACCATCGGCGACCACGTCAATGTCGGCGCCGGCACGATCACCTGCAACTACGACGGCGTGACCAAGAACCGGACGGTCATCGAGGACGGCGCGTTCATCGGCAGCGACACACAGCTCATCGCGCCGGTCACCGTCGGCAAAGGCGCGTACGTCGGCAGCGGCACGACGGTCCGCGAGGACGTGCCGCCGGGCGCGCTTGCCGTCAGCGCCGGCAAGCAGAGGAACATCGACGACTGGGTAGACAAGAAAGTGAAACGTCAGAAGTCAAAGGTCAAGAGTCAAAGTTAAAACGTTATGTGTGGAATCATCGGCTACATCGGTCCGAAGGACGTCGTCCCGGTTCTGATCGATGGACTGAGGCGTCTTGAATATCGCGGCTACGACTCGGCTGGCGTCGCGGTCGTACATGACGGCTGTGTCGATCTGCGCCGAAGCGCGGGCAAGCTTTCGAATCTCGAGACGGTCATCGGGAGCGCGCCGCTCTCGGGCGAGTACGGCGTCGGCCACACGCGGTGGGCGACCCACGGACGGCCGACGGAAGAGAACGCGCATCCGCACCGCGACTGCACCGGCAAGATCGTCGTCGTCCACAACGGCATCATCGAGAATTATCTGGATCTCAAGCTGGAGCTGCAGAGCCAGGGACACACGTTCGTCACCGAGACCGACACCGAGATCGTCGCGCATCTCGTCGAGCGCGAGATGAAGAGCGATGGACTCGAGAACGCCGTCCGGCGGGCGCTGATGCTGATGCGCGGGCTCTTCGCGCTGGTCCTGATCTCAGCCGACGATCCGGAGAAGATCGTTACCGTCCGCAATGGCCCGCCGATCGTCGTCGGCCTCGGCGACGGCGAGTTCTTCGTCGCGTCCGACATTCCGGCGATTCTGAGCCACACGCGCGACGTCGTGTTCCTCGGCGACGAGGAGATGGCGGTCATCGCGAAGACGGGTGTCCAGTTCACCGACTTCTTCGGTCGGCCGGTGTCCAAGGCGACGCAACGGGTCCTGTGGGACCCAATCATGGCGGAGAAAGCCGGCTACAAGCATTTCATGCTGAAGGAAATCTTCGAGCAGCCGACGGCTGCCCGCGAGACGATCCTCGGCCGCGTCTCGCAGGACTCGGGGAAGGTGTTCCTCGAGGAGATGAAGATCGGCGACGACACGCTGAAAGCAGTCGATCGCGTCACGATCCTCGCATGTGGCACGTCGTGGCACGCGGGGCTCATCGGCAAGTTCATGATCGAACGGCTGGCGCGCGTACACGTCGACGTCGACTACGGATCGGAGTATCGGTACCGCCATCCGATCGTGTCGAAGAACACGCTCGCAGTCGTCATTACGCAGTCGGGGGAAACCGCCGATACGCTCGCCGCGCTGCGCGAGGCGAAGCACGCCGCCGCTGCCAGCATCTCGATCTGCAACGTCGTCGGCAGCATGGCTACGCGCGAAACGGCCGGCACGATCTACACGCATGCCGGGCCGGAGATCGGCGTGGCGTCGACCAAAGCGTTCACGTCCCAGCTCGTTGCGCTGTACCTGCTCGCGATGCGCCTCGGGCAGGTCCGCGGCGTACTGGGAGACGACGAGTCGCGCGCTCTGGTCGGCGCGCTGCTGCAGCTGCCGCAGTGGCTGGAGCAAACGCTGAAGATTGCGCCGGAGGTCGAGGAGGTGGCGTCGCGATTCCACGCGCGGACCGACTTTCTGTACCTCGGCCGGGGAATCAACTACCCGATTGCCCTCGAAGGCGCGCTGAAGCTGAAGGAAATCTCCTACATCCACGCTGAGGGGTATCCGGCGGGCGAGATGAAGCATGGGCCGATCGCACTCATCGACGAGCGGATGCCGGTCGTGACGATTGCGCCGCAGGATCACGTCTTCGAGAAGATGATCGGCAACATGCAGGAGGTGAAGGCGCGCGGCGGATCGGTCGTCGCGTTGACGTCGCGCGGCGATAACAAGCTGGCCGCCATCCTCGACCCGAAGCGGGACGTCGTCCTCGAGGTGCCCGCGACGCCCGATCTGCTGGCGCCGATCGTCATGGTGCTGCCGCTTCAGCTCCTCGCGTACGACATCGCGGTGCGCCGCGGCTGCGACGTCGATCAGCCGCGCAATCTCGCCAAGAGCGTCACGGTAGAATAGAAGGGCGCCCCGGCGCCCTTCATGTCGTCTTTCCTCGACAAGCTCAATCCGGAACAGCGTGAGGCGGTCCTCCAGATCAACGGACCGCTGCTGATCCTCGCCGGCGCGGGTTCGGGGAAGACGCGCGTCATCACGAGCCGGGCGGCGTACCTGGTCGGGGACGGCCACGCGAAGCCCGAAGAAGTCCTGGCGGTCACGTTCACCAACAAGGCGGCGGAAGAGATGCGCGCGCGCGTCGAATCGCTGCTCGGCTCGGACTGCGGCCGGATGTGGGTGTCGACGTTCCATTCGCTGTGCGCGCGGCTGCTCCGGCGCGAAGCGCCCGCGATCGGCTTGTCCCGCGATTTCGTCATCTACGACTCCTCCGACCAGCTGACCGTCGTCAAGCAGGCGATGAAGGAGTTGCACGTCGACGACGGCTTCGTCCAGCCCCGCGCGGCGCTGTCGCGGATCAGCCACGCCAAGAACCGGATGGAGGGCCCCGAGGCGCTTGCGAACGCCGCCGCCTGGAATCGGCGAGACGAGCAGATTTCGAAGATCTACGCGTGGTACCTCAAGGCCCTGAAGGACAGCAACGCACTCGATTTCGACGACCTCCTGCTGAAGACGGTCGATTTGTTCGAGCAGTCCGAGCGCGTCCGCAACAAATACGCCGAGCAGTTCCGCTTCGTGATGGTCGATGAATACCAGGACACGAACCGGCCGCAGTACCTGCTCATCTGCCGTTTCGCCGGCGTCCACCGGAACCTCTGCGTCGTGGGCGATCCCGATCAGTCGATTTACAAATGGCGCGGCGCGGACCTCCGGAACATCCTGGACTTCGAGAACGACTTTCCGGAAGCGAAGATCGTCAAGCTCGAACGGAATTATCGCTCGACGCAGATCATCCTCGATGCCGCGTCGGGGGTCATCAGCAGGAACCGCAACCGCAAGGACAAGCACCTCTGGACCGATCGCAAGGGCGGCGATCGCATCACCTACTTTCGCGGCGGCGACGAACTGGAAGAAGCGGATTTCATCACCCGCACGGCGCGGACCGCGCTCGCAGACGACGTCGACGCGATGGTGGCCGTGCTCTATCGCACAAACGCGCAGTCGCGAACCATTGAAGACGCGTTGATGCGCGAAGGGATCGCCTACAAGGTCGTCGGAGGCGTCCGGTTCTACGAACGGAAGGAAATCAAGGACGCTCTCGCCTACATGCGGCTCGTCATCAATCCGCACGACGACGTCAGCCTCCGCCGCGTGATCAACGTCCCGGCGCGCGGCATCGGCAAGGGCGTCATGGAGGCCGTCGAGAAGACCTCGATCGACGACAGCGCGTTTCCACTGCTGGCGGGCGGCCTCGAACCCACGCTGTCAGCGAACTCGCTGTGGACCAAAGTCGTGCGGGGACTCGAATCGCGCTCCTTCCCCAATCGTGCTGCGCAGTCGCTCGCCGCGTTCCGCGATCTGATCCTGTCGCTCACCGAGATGGCCCGGACCGAGCCGGTTTCTTTCGCGATCGGCAAAATGCTCGACCAGAGCGGCTATCTCCAGGATCTCCACGAGGAGCGCAGCGAGGAAGCCGAGAGCCGCGCCGAGAACCTCGCGGAGCTCGTCTCGGCAGCGCGCGAGTACGAGAGCCGCGAGACCGAACCGTCGCTCGGCGGCTTCGTCGATCGCCTGTCGCTGCTCTCCGACGCCGACGAGGAAGCCGGCTCCAGGGACGCGCGCGTCTGGATGATGACGCTGCACAGCGCCAAGGGACTCGAGTTTCCGGTCGTCGTCCTCGCCGGCCTCGAAGAAGGGCTGTTTCCGCATTCGCGGTCGAGCGAGGACGAGGAAGAGCTCGAAGAGGAGCGCCGACTCTGCTATGTGGGCATGACGCGGGCGCGCTCGACGCTCGTGCTCACCGGCGCAGCGCGCAGGCGAATCTTCGGCGAGTACCAGAACAGCGAACCATCGCGGTTCATCGAGGAGGTGCCACCGGAGCTCATCGACCGCGTGCCGTCCTCCTACACCTCGGCGAATGCCTCGGAGCGCGCGTATCAGAACCCGTTCTACGAATTCCGAACGAATCCGTACGGCCGGGGACGGCGCGGCGGGCGCGCGCGGGAGGGAGAAGTCGCCTACGCCTACGAGGACGAAGATCAGTCGACCGGGATGGCGCTCAAGATCGGCATGCGCGTGCGCCACGCGCAGTTCGGCGTCGGCACGGTGCTCTCCGTCGAATCGCTGGACGACGACGTGAAGCTCGTCGTGCGTTTTGCCGCTGTCGGATCGAAGACGCTGCGCGCGAAGTACGCGAAGCTCGAGCCCGCATGAACGGGAAGGGCTCGGCGTACGTCGGGCTGGTCGTCGTCGCGCTCACCGGCTACTTCGTCTACCAGACCTGGTTCAACCCTTCACGCGCCGTCAAACGCCGGCTCGGCGAAATCGCCGCCGCGCTGTCGGTGCCAGCCGGCGAGGGCGACATCGATCGGGTCGCGCGGTTGGCGCGTCTTCAGGGCTATCTCGCCAATGACGTCAAGCTGCTGGTGGGCGGCGTGAGCCTCGACTCCAGCGGCACGATCGTCGGCGCGCTCGCCGGCGTCCGGCCCCCGTCAGGCGGCATCGACGTCCAGTTCGTCGACGTCGAGATCGCGGTCGACTCCAGCGATGCCGCGCATGCGGGCCTCATGCTGGAGCTCAATACGAAGGATCCGGTCACCGGCGAGTGGCGGGCCGAGCAGCACGAAACGATCGGTTATCTCGACAAGCGCGCCGGCCAGTGGATTGTCGTCAGGGCCGATATCCGGAATCCGCAACAGAAGTGACCAGCCATCGCCCGGATTCGTTGCGTGTCAGAGTGACGACCAGCGATCTCCGCTCGATCCGGCCGTCGGGCAGCGCGACCGGCGCGGCAATCGTGACGTCCTTGCGTTCGACACTGCCATCGCGCTTTTCCGCCACTCGGACGACGTCGAACGTCGTCACGATTCCTCGCTCGCGCGGTTCGAAGATGACCGTGGCGATCTTCTGAAGCGCCGTCCGGTCCCGCAGGCGGGAAGCGGCGAAGAACTGATCGATGAGCGGCTGCTCGGGCCCGGCGCACGACGCGATCAGGAGCGCCGCTGCGAAGACGAAGCAGACGCGGGGCTGAACCGCCGCGCTACACCTGAGGCGGCGCGTCGTCGTCTTCCTTCTCCACCAGGCGGGCCACCGAGACGACGCGGTCCTCGGCTTCGACTTCGACTCCCGAGGCTGCTCCAGTAGGCTCTGCCCCGCGGACGTCGATGAGGCGTACACCCTGCGTCGCGCGGCCGATGGCGCGGACGTCGTTGGTGGGCATCCGGATGATCATTCCCTGTTCGGTGATGAGCAGGATTTCGTCGTCTTCCTGGACGTACGCGATGCCGACAACGGGGCCGTTGCGGTCGGAGGTCGCGATGTTGATGATGCCGACGCCGCCGCGCGACTGGACGCGGTATTCCTCGATCTCCGTCCGCTTGCCGTAGCCGCGTTCGGTGACGGTCAGCAGCGAGCCGCCGGCGCGCACCACCTCCATCGCCACGACGTAATCGTCGTCGCGGAGTGTGATGCCCCGCACGCCGTACGCCGTGCGTCCCATCGGCCGCACGTCGTCTTCGTGGAACCGGATGGCCATGCCGTGGCGCGTGCCGATGAACACCTCGCCGGTGCCGTCGGTGACACCGACGGTGATGACGGCATCCCCTTCTTCCACTCCCATCGCGATGATGCCGCCGGCGCGCGGGTTGCTGAACGCGTCGAGCGCGGTCTTCTTCACGACGCCGCGCCGCGTACCCATCACGACGAAGTGCTTGTCGTCGAATTCCTTCACCGCGATCATCGCCGCGATCTTCTCGCCCTCTTCCATCGAGACGAGGTTCGCGATCGACTTGCCCTTGCCGCCGGGCCCGACGTCCGGGATCTCGTGGACCTTCAGCCAGTACGCGCGGCCGCGGTCCGAGAAAATCATGATGTAGGCATGGGTCGACGCCACGAACAGGTGGCTGACGACGTCCTCTTCCCGCGTGCGCATGCCGATGCGGCCTTTGCCGCCGCGGCGCTGGTTCCTGTAGGTCGAAATCGCCGTCCGCTTGATATAGCCGGTGTTGCTCGCGGTGATCGCCATGTCCTCTTCGGCGATCAGGTCCTCGATGCTCAGGTCGCCGGACTCGTCGATGATCTGGGTGCGCCGATCGTCGCCGTACTGCTCGCGGACCTGCTTCAGCTCGTCGACAATGATCTGCATCAGCAGCCGATCGCTCGCAAGGATCGCGCGCAGGCGCTCGATCGTCTTCAGCAGCTCGGCGAGCTCGTCGAGAATCTTCTGCCGCTCCAGGCCGGTGAGGCGCTGCAGCTGCATGTCCAGAATGGCCTGCGACTGCACCTGCGTCAGCCCGAACCCCGTCATCAGACCGTCGCGCGCTTCGGCGACCGTCTTGGAGCCGCGAATCAGCTTGATGACCTCGTCCAGGTGATCGAGCGCAATCTTCAGGCCCT
>DASQHH010000416.1:0-5491 GCA_035632195.1 Vicinamibacterales bacterium | reverse complement strand
ACCCTGAATTCAAGAACCTGGAACCGGAAACCTGGAACCTGGAACCTGCTACGCTGTGAGTGTGGGGGAACGGACGGACCGGGAAGCCGGCGGAGGGGTCAAAGAGCGGGTCGAACGCAAATTCCAGGAACCTGCGCTCTTCAGCGTCGTCTTATTGAATGACGACTACACGCCGATGCAGTTCGTCGTCGACGTCCTCGAGCAGGTCTTCCAGAAGTCGCCGGCCGAGGCCTACCACATCATGATGCAGGTGCACCTGAACGGACGAGGCGTCGCGGGAATCTATCCCTGGGACGTCGCGGAGACGAAAGTAGATACGTTGCTGACGCGGGCGCGGTCCGAAGGCCACCCGCTGCAGGCGACGATTGAAGACGCATAGCCGATGTTTTCTCCCGCGCTCGAAGTCGTGCTGAACATTGCGTACCGCGAGGCGGTCTCGCGGCGTCATGCGTATCTGACGCTCGAGCACCTGCTCTACGCGCTCGCGCACGACACAGACGGCGAGCGGATTCTCAAGGCCTGCGGCGCCGACATGCACGGACTGCGGCGTTCGCTCGGCGCGTACCTGGACTCGTCCGTCGAGCGGCTGCGCACCGGCGTCGATCAGGAGCCGGAGCAGACGCTGGCGTTCCGCCGCGTGCTGCAGGCCGCCATCCTCCACGTGCAGAGCGCCCAGCGCGACGAGGCCAACGCGGGCGACATCCTCGCGGCCATCCTGCAGCAGCCCAAGAGTCACGCCGCGCAGCTGCTTGCCGACGAAGGGATCACGCGTCTCGACGTCCTCAATTACATCTCGCACGGCATCACGAAGACGCCACCGAGCGCGCTGCCCGGACAGCCGGCCGCCGGTGGAGCCGAGACACACGAAGATCGCGAGTCGTCGCCCGCGTCCAACGATCCGCTGTCGGCCTACTGCGTCAACCTGACCGACCGCGCGCGGCAGGGGCTGCTCGACCCGCTCATCGGCCGGACGCTCGAGCTGCAGCGGACCATCGAAGTTCTGTGCCGCCGCCGCAAAAACAATCCCGTGTTCGTCGGCGACCCGGGCGTCGGCAAGACCGCGCTGGCCGAGGGCCTCGCGACCCGCCTGCTGAAGGATGACGTCCAGGGCGCGCTCGCCGACGCCGAGATCTTCGCGCTCGACACCGGCGCACTGCTCGCGGGCACGCGCTACCGCGGAGACTTCGAGGAGCGCTTCAAGGCCGTCGTCGCCGCGCTGCAGGCCAAGCCGAAGCCGATCCTCTTCATCGACGAGATGCACTCGACCGTCGGCGCCGGCGCCGTCACCGGCGGGACGATGGACCTCGCGACGCTGCTCAAGCCGCTCCTGACGGCCGGCGGTCTGCGGGTCATCGGATCGACCACGTTTGAAGAATTCAAGCACATCGAAAAGGACCGCGCGCTCGCCCGCCGGCTGCAGAAGATCGCCGTCGAGGAGCCGTCGATCGACGAGACGGTGAAGATCCTCGGCGGACTGCGATCGCGGTACGAAGAGCACCATCACGTCGCCTACACCGACGCGGCGCTCGAGGCGGCGGCGAAGCTCGCGTCGCGGCACCTGCGCGACTATCGGCTGCCCGACAGCGCGATCGATCTCATTGACGAAGCCGGCGCCGTGACGCGCCTGCACGCCCTCGCGTCCGGCGCCGATACGGAGTCGGCGCCCGCCGCCGTCGATGTGCGCGACATCGAGAAGGTCGCCGCGCGCGCCGCGCGCATTCCGGATCGCCAGGCGTCGTCGTCGGACCGCGAACGGCTCCGCGCCCTCGAGGAATCGCTGCAGCGCGTCGTCTTCGGACAGGAGGAGGCGGTGCATCTGGTCGCGCAGGCGATCAAGCGCTCGCGGGCGGGGCTCGCGATGCCCGAGCGGCCAGCGGGATGCTTCCTCTTCACCGGCCCCACCGGCGTCGGCAAGACCGAGCTCGCGAAACAGCTCGCGCTGCAGCTGGGCAACGAGTTCGTCCGCTTCGACATGAGCGAGTACATGGAGAAGCACGCCGTCGCGCGGCTGATTGGCGCGCCGCCCGGCTACGTCGGATTCGAGCAGGGCGGGCTGCTCGTGGACGCCGTCCGCACGCATCCCTACTCCGTCGTGCTGCTCGACGAGATCGAGAAGGCGCATCCGGACATCTACAACGTTCTGCTGCAGGTCATGGATCACGCGACGCTGACGGACAACACGGGACGGAAGGCGGACTTCCGCAACACGGTGCTCATCATGACGTCGAACGCCGGGTCGCGTGAGATGAGCGCGGCGACGATCGGGTTCGCGGACGAGGGCACCGGCAGCGCCGAGGGGAAGGCGAAGACGGCGCTGCAGCGCGTCTTCAGTCCGGAGTTCCGGAATCGGCTCGACGCCATCGCCACGTTCAAGCCGCTGACGCCGGCGGCGATGGAGACCATCGTCGATAAGTTTGTCCTGCAACTCGAGAGTCAGCTGTCGGACCGCAAGATCGCCATCACGCTCCAGCCCGCGGCGCGTGTGTGGCTGGCAAAGGCCGGCTACGACAGAATCTTCGGCGCGCGGCCGCTGGCGCGCGTGATCCAGAAAGAAGTTCGCGACATCCTCACCGATCAGATTCTCTTCGGGACCCTGGAACACGGCGGAACCGTCACCATCGACACCGCCGACGACCGCCTGACCTTCGATTACCACCCGGCCTGACTCGCCGTCGTGGGCGGGCCCGACCCAAGTCGGACCAAGGTCAGACGAGCGTCCGACTAGGGTCGGACTGTAGTCCGACTTGTGGCTCAGAACGGAACAGACACCGACAGAGTTGACTGAATTTGGATCGCGCGAGGTCTGTTTGCAACAACTTGCGGGGACTCTGTCCCGGCACGAAACGTGACTATGCAGCTCGGCGATATGAGCAACTTCTTCATGGCGGGCCAGGACGTGGTGCGGTGGGACGTAGCGGCCATCGAGGCGAACGGCCCATACCGTCTGACGATTCAGCATCCGGCGGGAACGATCGTCGAGTACTTCAGCAGCGCGACGGCGGCCCTGGCGCGCGAACAGGCGATCGAGAACCTCCTCACCGGCGAACCGCAGGAGCCGAGCCTCACCGCCTAGGGCATCGCGCAGATCGTGCTGCGCTGCGGCTGGATGAGCGGTCCGCCGACGCGATTGAACACGACGTGCGCGGACTGCCGGTCCCACTCGAACCAGCCAATCCACTTTCCGAAGTAGAACTGCTCCAGCGGACCATCGTTGCCCGGCGTCACGGGATCGTACGGCTGATACTCGAGCAGCAGCACGTCGTTGACGACGCCAAGCTGGTCGCCGACGGCGCGCGGGGGCGCGAACGCCACGTGCTGACGGTACGGAAACACGCCCGACTTCGAAGGGCTGACGCGGCACGCGGCATCGAACCACACGATGCGGTTGGCAGCCACGTCGAGGCGCCACTCGCCTGTGACCGACAAGCGGCGCGGCATCCAGCGGCCGTCGGTGAACCGGTACGATTCGGGTGAATCGCCGTCGAGCGCGTGATCGACCTGGTGATAGACGTACTGATCGTCCCATCGCCAGCACTCGAAGCGCTGCGGGTTGCCGTACTTGACCCAGCAGACCTGACGCGCGGACACGTCGAGAAACTGATTCTGATAGGAACTGCCGTTCCGCGGCCACATCGCCGCGGAACCGATGATGTAGTCGAGCACGTCGACCATGCCGGAAGGACCAGAAGGCGCCGGGCTCGCCGGCGTCGCCCTGCCCCACGCGATGAGCGTCGCGACCATCGCCGCACCGGCCAGCCGACGCATGCGCCTATAATCGCCCGCCTCTCCGTTTTCGCGCGAGATATAATTCCGCGCCTTCATGTGGCAACACAATTACGCGCCGGTCGCTGGAAGCTTGACCGCCTCCGCTGCAGTCGCCGCGCTTCCGGTTCTGGTGCTCTTCCTGATGCTCGGCATCCTGCGCAAACCGGCCTGGATGTCGGCGCTGGCGGCGCTCGTCTCGGCGCTCGTTGTCGCGCTCGGCGTGTACGGCATGCCGTTTTCGCTCGCCGTCATCTCGACCGTGTATGGCGCGGCGTACGGCGTCTTCCCGATCGCCTGGATCGTGTTCGCGTCGATCATGCTGTACCGGCTGGCGGTCGACACCGGCAAGTTCGAGATCATCAAGGACTCGGTCGGCGGCCTGACTGACGATCGGCGCCTGCAGGCGCTGTTCATCGCGTTCTCCTTCGGCGCGTTCATCGAAGGCGCCGCCGGATTCGGCGCCCCCGTCGCCGTCTCGGGCGCGATGCTCGCAGGCCTGGGCTTCAATCCGTTCTACGCCGCGGGCATCTGCCTGCTCGCCAATACGGCGCCGGTCGCGTTCGGATCGATCGGCATTCCGATCGTGACGCTCGCCAACGTCACCGGACTGCCGTCCGCGCCGCTCAGCGCGATGGTCGGGCGCCTGTGCGCGATGATGTCGGTCGGGATCCCCGCGTACCTGCTGATCGTCATGGCCGGCTTCGCGGGCGCGATGGAAGTGCTGCCGGCCATCCTCGCGTGCGGCATCTCGTTCGCCGGCATGCAGTTTTTCGTCTCGAACTTCGTCGGGCCCGACCTCACCGACATCATGAGCTCGCTCACCTGCATCGTCGTCATGGTGGCGGTACTTAAACTGTGGCGGCCGAAGCGCATCATGCGCCTCGACGGCGACCAGCCGGCCGGGACGGCGATGAAGAAGCACTCGGGCGGCGCGATCTTCATGGCGTGGCTGCCCTACCTGCTGCTCGTCGTCTGCGTGCTGGCCGTCGGATATCCCGCGATCAAGCTCTGGCTCGACACGCGGACGCACGCGATGCTGCCGTGGTTCCTGCCGAAGGCGCCGAGCGGACTCAACGGAGTGCTGGTGCCTGGGCTGCACAACCGGATTACGCGCATTCCGCCGGTGACAACGACCGCGTCGCCCTACGCCGCGGTGTTCACGCTGAACTGGCTGACGGCGTCGGGAACGGCGTGTTTCGTGGCCACGCTGCTCGCGGCGGCGTTCCTGCGCGTCCGGCCGAAACAGGTCGTCCAGCTGTACGTCGCGACGTTCAAACAGCTCGCGTTCGCAATCCTGACGATCGCGGAGATGCTGGGCCTCGCGTATCTCATGAACTACGCGGGCATGACGTCCACGCTCGGCCTCGCGCTCGCGGCCAGCGGCGCGGCCTTCCCGTTCTTCAGCGCCGTCGTCGGCTGGCTGGGCGTGTTCCTGACGGGCAGCGACACGTCGGCGAATGCCCTTTTCGGCAACCTGCAGGTGGTAACGGCGACGGCGCTCGGGCTGAACCCTGTGCTGACGGCGTCGGTCAATTCCGCCGCCGGCGTGATGGGCAAGATGATTTCCATTCAGAGCATCGCGGTCGCCGTCGCGGCGACCGGCATGACCCACGCCGACGAGAGCAAGCTGTTCCGGTTCACCATCAAACACAGCCTGATCCTGATGACAGCTGTTGGCCTCATCGCATTGATGTTTGCCTACGTGTTTCCGGGCGCCGTGCCGGCC
>DASQHH010000415.1:0-1646 GCA_035632195.1 Vicinamibacterales bacterium | reverse complement strand
CGTCGACTGCGGCGCCGCTGCGGCGTCCGCGGCGCCGAACGCGGGAGCAATCCCGGCGGCGAGCGACGCCAGCAGCGCACAGCCGGCGGCGTACGCCATCACGCGCCAGTCGAGCGTGACCGTTCCCAGCACCTTCGTCGTCGCGGGCGCGATCGCGAGCAGCGCCGGGAGCATCCACTCGCCGAGCAGCAGCGCGAGCGCGGCGCCCGCGGCGTTCACGATTGCCGTCTCGACGAGCACGAGCCGCGCGACGTCCCACCGCGTGGCGCCGAGGGCGCGGCGGAGCGCCAGCTCGCCCCCGCGCGCGGTGACGTGCGCGAGCGTCAGGCCCGCGATGTTGAACGACGCGATCAGCAGCAGGACGAGCACGGCCGCGAAGAGCACGGCGAGCGGCGCGCGGAACCCGCCGTACTGCCAGTCGCGGAACGTGAGCAGGCCGGCGGTCCAACCCCTGTGCGTCCGCGGCAGCTCGCGCGCGATGTCGCGGAACACCGCCGCCGTGTCGGCGCTCGCCTGCTCGAGGGTGACCCCGTCCGCCAGCTGCGCAATCGTCACGATGTACGTCCGCCCGTCGTCCGCCGGCGGGTTCGTCGTGATGCCGAGCGGCGTCCAGATCTCCGCGTCCAGGAACGGCGGCGGAAAGCGCTGCGGCATGACGCCGACGATGGTGTACGGCTCGCCGTCGAGCTGGACGACGCGTCCGACGACGGAGCGGTCGGCGCCGAAGCGGCGCTGCCAGGCACCGAAGCTGAGGACGGCGAGCTTGTCCTGCCGCGTCTCCTCGGCGTCCGAGAAGATGCGGCCGAGCATTGGCTCGTCGACGGACTGCCGGAGCAGGTCGGCGTTGACCGGCGCCGTCGCGACGACGGCCGGTTCCTCGCCGTAGCCGAGCACGCGTTCGGTCGTCGTATAGGCGGCGATGTGCGTCAACGTGCGCGTGCGCTCGCGGAACCGCACGAGGTCGAGCGCGTGGAGCGGATTGCGGAACTTCGGGTCCGTCAGGCCCGGCGGGTTCAGGTAAATCTGGACCGTGCGGTCGCCGCCGCGGAGCGGGACCGGACGGAAGAGCGTCGCGTTGATGGCGGCGAAGAGCGCGGCGTTGACGCCGATGACGAGCGCGAGCGTGCCGACGCAGGCGGCGGTATACGCCGACCGCCGGAGCAGGCTGCGGAATGCGTGCCGGAATTCGAACATGCGATCAGCATAGGATTCCGGCGATGCGCGGATGGCGCATTCTTTTCATCTGAATGATGAATGGCGCTCATGAACGGACGCATAAAAACAGTGTGAAAGGCCCGCAAGGATTCGTATGGAAACCGGGGTAGAGTCGCCGCCGCGAGGTCAACATGTCGACGTTATGGCTCGATGTCAGCGCGGGCGCAGCATTGATGGTGGTCGGATTCCTCCTGGCCATGGCGCTTTTCGCCTCCCCGAAGAAGGGTGGCGCGATGCGGGTGGCGCTCATCCGGTGGAGAGCGGACCCCGGCGAACTGTGGCCGGCGGTGCTGATTGAGTGCCGCCGCCGCGGGCCGATCGGGTGGCTGCTCGCGCGGTTCGCGCGCAAGCCGGACGTGAGGGTGATGGTGACGAAGGAGCAGGCTTCGATGGAGGTGGCGGGGGTCCACGCTCAGATGCCGGCTATGCTC
>DASQHH010000414.1:0-9975 GCA_035632195.1 Vicinamibacterales bacterium | reverse complement strand
TGCCAGCGGTCTTCACGCGGGTGCGCGACGCAGCCGAGCGACACCGCCGCCCGTCTCGCCGCAGGCACCAGCGCGAGCGATACCAACAGCCCGAACAGGAACGGCCACGCGGCCGCCCTGAGGGCCAGGTTGAATGGGAACAAGCCGGGTTATTTTAACGTACTGTTGGGGTTACGGTTTTGGCGCCGCGGCCATCCCAACCTGACGGTCGATCTCCGCGACCAGCGCCCGCGACTGATCGAACCCTGTTCCGACGACCCGCATGCGTTCGACGCCTTCGGCGTCGATGAGGACGTAGGTGGGAATCGCGGTTACGTTGAACGTCTGCCGGAGGCGCCGATTCTGGTCCCAGAACTGCGGCCAGGTCATGCCGTTGCGGCTGATGAACGTCCGCCAGGGGAGCATTTCGCGATCACCGCTGATGCCAAGCACGACGAACGGCTCTGCTTCGTGCTGCTTGAACACCTTCTTGACGGTCGGCAGCGCTTTCACGCACGGTCCGCACCAGCTTGCCCAGAAATCGAGCAGGACAATCTTTCCGCGCAGCGTGTCGAGCGCGATGTGCTGACCGTTGGTCGCGTCGAACGCGAAGTCAGGCGCGTAGTTCTCGCGGCCGCGGCGCGGGTTTGCCAACAGCGCGCGCGCCTCGTCTGCAGTCGATCCGTTGGGCCGGAGTTCGATTTCTTTTTTCAGCTCCGCGGCGGCTTCATCATCGCGGCGCGCATCCAGCAGCACGCGCGCCAGCTCGAAATGAATGTCCGGGAGGCGCTCTTCCGGATCCGATTCGACCGCACGACGGAGTTCTGATTCGGCATTGGACAAATCGCCCGTGGCGGCGAAGAGCTGCCCCTTGAGTTTGTGCGCCCTGGCGAGCATCCTCGCACTGTCTGCGAGATCGATCGCCTTCTGGCAGGCGGCGATGGCATTCGGGAACAGCTTCATCCCCTGCATCGCCTGCGCCTGACCCAGAAAACTCTCGGCAGACGTGCCGCCTGCCATCTGATTCGCGCGCTGCAATTCCTTCAGCGCAGTGAAGAAGTCGCGCTGCTGCAGGAGCTGCCGCGCGTGCTCGAGCGCCTGATCGTAGGACGGCGCTTGCGCGGCGACTGAGACGACAAAAACAGCGGCGATTGCCAGTGTTCTCACGTCAGACGCATGTTACCGCCGCGGGCGCGGATGACGGCAGCCATTCGTCCCGCGGGCGAGCCGGCTCGACGGTAGGAGCAGAACGAGTCCGGGTTGGCCGCTGTGCACAGGGCCGCGATCAGGATCCGTTCGGGTGCCAATCCGGCTGCCACAAGCTGGTCGCGCGTCGCCTGCCAGCCGTCGAACTGCCAATGTTCCGCGCGCACTCCGGGCAAGAACCAGCGATCGAGGCGGTCGAACCCGCCGTGTTCGAAGCGCTGCCGCACGTCGGCGCCGACTTCGTAGCGCGCGGCACTGATCGACGGTCCGGCAGCGGCCACGATGTCGTCCGGCCGAGTCCCGAATGCGCGGACGAGCGCCTCCACCCCGACAGATGGCGCACGCAACGCGAGTCCCCGCCAGCCGGCGTGAACGGCGGCAACGCCGTCGCCGCGAGTGTCGGCCAGAAGCAGCGGAACGCAATCGGCAGTCTGGATGGCGATGGCGACCGACGGATCGTTCGAAATGATGATGTCCGCCTCTGGCAGTGGACCGGCCCTCAGACCTGCCCTCGCCCGATGGACCGACACCCCGTGTATCTGCCGGACCCGTACGAGGTGGTCTGGCTGCACGCCCGCAGCCCCCGCGATCTCCTCCCAGGCACGATCGGGCTCGGTGGCGACAGCGTTCTCCGGGGTCCCGAGCGCCCACTGGCGCGTCGTATACAAATGATGCGCCGTCGCTTCGAGCGGCCGGCAGACGAGCGCCGGCCGGCCGCCGGCTTGCACCCATGCGAATCCGCCGCTAGGCTCCATTGACGACATCATGCCAAACATCATCGGCATCGGTCTCGACGCCACCGACATCGATCGCATCGCCGACACGATCGAACGGTACGGCGAGCGGTTTGTGCGGCGAATCTTCACAGAAGGCGAGATTGCCTATTGCAACCGAAGGCGCGTGCCGGCGATCCACTTTGCTGGCAGGTTCGCGGCCAAGGAAGCGGCGATGAAGGCGCTCGGGACGGGTCACTCGCACGGCGTCGTGTGGCGCGACGTCGAGGTGATCCGGCGTGGCGGCCCGCCGCAACTCCAGTTGCACGGCGGCGCCGGACGCCGCTTTGCGCAGATTGGCGGCCGATCGTCGCTGCTGACGATCACGCATTCTGATGATCTCGCGATGGCGCAGGTCCTCATCCTCGGCGACTGACGTCAACGACGGTTGTCATTTTCGAGGCCTTCGGCGAGGCGTCCGCCGATCGCGGGTACCGGCGCCGAACAACTCGCGAGTCAGAAGACACTTCCCGTTGCACGCTTGAATCGTCGGTCAGGCACCCGCTTTGATCATGCCCGAGGCGGCGGCGCGACGCGGGGCGAAGGGCCCCGCGAACGCGGTGAGGGGCAGTGTCCCAGGAGTCGTGAGCGGAGCGGGGCCCAAGGGCCCCCGCGAAGCGCGTCCGGGGGCAGGGGCCCCGGAGAAGCAAATGACAATCAAGATCACGCCCAACGACAAAGGTAATCCTCCAGACAAGCTCGCGGAAGCCGAAATCCATTTCGCGGAGGGCCCGCTTACGGGGCTGAAGCTGATGGGCTTCGCGATCTGGCGCAGCCGCAACGGCGGCACGGCGCGGAACGTCACCTTTCCATCACGGTCGTACGCCATCAACGGCGAGCGTCGCAGTTTTTCACTCCTGCGGCCGGTCAACGAAGTCACTGCGCAGGACCGTTTGCGCGAACTGATTCTCGAGGCCTACGCGGAATACGAGGAGCGCGCGGCGATCGCCAGCTAACGTCGCCTACTGGATGACAGGAAGGAGCCGCGCGTTCTCTTGAGCGCGCTTCGGCGGAAGCGTCCATTCGGCGCGGATCGACTTCTCGTACTCCGAGTGGAAGAACGATGCCTTCATGCCGCCGTCGATGATGTCCCACGGAAGCATCGCGTCGCGGCTTCGGTCGCGAAAGATGAAGAAGTCCGCATCGACGCCCGCTTCTGCGACTGCGGCGCGCCAGTTCTGCCCGTTGCGTTCGGCGGCTTCGACGACTCGCGCGACGCGCCGATCGCCGAGCGATAGCAGCGCCTGATAGTACGAGTGGCGCTCGGACTTGATGTTGAAGAAGACGTTGTCGATGCCGGCAGTCAGGCTGCGCAGTCGCTTGATCGCGCGTTCCACGACGGCATCGTCGGCCATAGGCAGCCACTGATATGCCGTTCCGGGTTTCGGAATCAAGGGGTTCACGCTGCCCACGATGCGGCCGATTTGGCCACGGGATTTCGCGTACTTCAGCATGCGATCACGAAGCTGAAGAGTCAGATCGCGAATGGCTACGAGGTCCTCGTCGGTCTCGGTCGGGAGGCCGATCATGTAATAGAGCTTCAGGTTCTCGATTCCGGTCGAGAAGATGAGGTCGGCCCGGTCGAGGATCTCGTCGTTGGTGACCGTCTTGTTGATGACGCGGCGCAGACGGTCTGACCCCGTCTCCGGCGCGATCGTGATGGTCCGCTCCCCGCTCGCGCGCAGCGTGCGGAGGATCGGCTCGGTGATATCGTCGAGGCGCAGCGAGGCAGGGCTGATGGCGTAGCCGAGTTCGAGAAGGCGCGACAGGATCCGATCGATCTCCGGATGGTCGCAGAGCGCTATCGACACGAGCCCCGCGCGGCTCGCATGCAGCCTCGCGGCCTCCGCGAGCGCGAGAATGCGATCCGCGGGAAACGCGCGGACCGGCAGATAGTTGTAGCCGGCCCAGCAGAAGCGGCACAGGTTCGCGCAGCCGCGGACGACTTCGACCAGGAATCGCGATCCAAATTCCGTATCGGGCGTGAAGATGCTCGTCACGGGCGGGTCGACGGCGTCGGTGGTCTTCAGGGCGGCTTTGTGGACGGGCGTCTGCGCGCCAGCCGGCGCACCGGGCACGGGCAGACACGCAGCAATCGATCCGTCGGGAGCGTACTGCGGCGCATAAAACGACGGCACGTAAAAGCCGCGCTCGAGCGCGAGCAGCTCGAGTAGTTCGGCACGGCTTCCGGCTCCGCTGAACGCTCGGCGCAAAGACGGCACGAGCATCTCGCCTTCGCCGGCCGCAATGGCATCGGCAAACGGAGCGAGCGGTTCGGGATTGACGAACGTCACAGCGCCGCCAACGACGATCAGCGGATGATGGCCGGTCCGCTCAGCAGCGTAGGGCGGGATTCCTGCGAGGCGCAGCAGTGTGAGGACGTTGACGTAGTCCCATTCGAACGAAACGGAGAATGCCACGACGTCGAAATCTCTGACCAGCGTCTGGGATTCGAGCGTCAACAGCGGCGCCTTCGCCGCCGACATCGCGGCCAGCTCCTGTTTAGGAGGCAGGAAGAACCGCTCGCAGACGATATCGGGGTCGGCGTTGAAGAGCCGGTACACAGTCTGGTACCCGAGATTCGACATCCCGACCCAGTACGTGTTCGGAAACACCAGCGCCACGCGCAAGCGGTTGCCGTGCGGCTTGGTGACGAAGCCGACTTCCTTCGCGAGGATTTGACGTGCGCGTTCGCGTTGAGCCCAGGAATTCATCAGTTGAGCGGCGTCTAGTGCTCAGACGTCGCCGTTCTCGCGTGCCGTGGATCTACTTACTGTATCACCGCGACGACTGATCACCCCTCCTGACGGCGCAGGAACGCCGGCACGTCGAAGCTCGACGAGTTGTCGAACTCGCCGTCGATCTTCAGACGAAGATCGTCGAGCGAGGATGTCGGCGACGGCGATGGGGTGGCGGCCGGGGCGGACATCATCGCCATCGCCGCGGGAACCGGTGGCTGCGCGACGACCGGGGCCGCGGACGGCGCTGTGGCGGCCATCGACGGCAGGTCCAGCAGCGGGCGGCGCGTGAGGGTCAGCCGTCCCGGCGCGGGCGCCGATGCCCCAGGTGACGATGCCGAGGACGTGGAGGCAGCTTCCATCCGCGCACGTGGCTCCGTGTACTGCGTCATGTCCACCGGTGTCTGCGCCTGCGATGCACCAGGCTTCGCCGCGGCGTCGGGGCCGAAGCCTGTTGCGATGACCGTGATCTTTACCTTGCCCTTCAGCTTCGGATCCACGACGGCGCCGAAGATGATGTTGGCGTCGGCGTCCGCCGCCTCCTGCACGATCGACGAGGCCTCGCTGACTTCGACGAGGGACAGGTCCGGACCGCCGGTCACATTGATGATCACGCCGCGCGCGCCATTGACCGAGGCGCCCTCGAGCAGCGGGCTCGAAATCGCGCGGCGGGCTGCTTCGACGGCGCGCTCTTGGCCCTCGGCGACACCGGTGCCCATCATCGCGAGGCCCATGCCGGCCATGATGGTCTTGACGTCCGCGAAGTCGAGATTGATCAGGCCGGGGACGAGGATCAGGTCCGAGATGCCCTGAATCGCCTGTCGCAGCACGTCGTCCGCCGTCGCGAACGCATCGACCAGCGACGTCGAGCGCTCGATGATGGTCAGCAGGCGCTCGTTCGGGATCGTGATGATGGTGTCGACACAGTCGCGCAGCGACTCGAGCCCGCGCTCGGCCTGGGTCTGCCGCTTGCGTCCTTCGAACTTGAACGGCTTGGTGACCACGGCGACCGTCAGCGCGCCGAGCTCGCTTGCAAGGCTCGCAATCACCGGCGCTGCTCCCGTGCCGGTGCCGCCGCCGAGGCCCGTGGTCACGAACACCAGGTCGGCACCGTCCAGCGTCTGAATGACCTTGTCGGTGTCCTCGAGCGCGGCCTGCCGTCCAACGTTCGGGTCCGCGCCCGCGCCGAGTCCCTTCGTCAGCTTGCTGCCGATCTGCAGCTTTACCGGCGCGGCGTTGTGCTTGAGCGCCTGGAGGTCGGTATTGGCGACGATGAACTCCACGCCGTCGAGTCCGGCGTGGACCATGCGGTTGACGGCGTTCCCGCCGCCGCCACCGACGCCGATCACCTTGATGCGCGCGCCCGCCGATGTCCGGTCCTCGTCGAGGTGCAGCCGCAGCCGCGCGGTCGGCGTTTCATCATCTTTGTATTCGGCCATTCAGCAATCTCCGTTCATTGGCGCGGCGCGGCCGCGCTGTCATGCAGCCTTCAGGGCTGCGGTGCCGCCTTGCGGCTGCGAGTTCAGCAGCCCCTGAAGGGGCTGCGCTACACCTCAGAAGAACTCCCTGAACAATCCGCGAATCCGCCCGGCGACGCGGACGAGCGCGCCGGCCCCGATCGGCGCACGTTCGGCACCGACCGTATTGCGATAGCCGTACAGCACCAGGCCGACGCCCGTCGCGAACGTCGGACTGTTGACGTGATCCGCGAGCCCGCCGACGCCCGTCGGACAGCCGCGGCGAATCGGCAGATCGAAAATCTGCTCCGCGATTTCCGGCATGCCGTCGAGAATGGCGCCGCCACCGGTCAGCACGATGCCGGAGTTGAGGCACTTCTCGTACCCGGCGCGGCGGATCTCGTCCCAGACGAGGTGAAAGATCTCTTCTGCACGAGGCTGGAGGATCTCCGACAGAATCCGCCGCGCCATCACGCGCGGCTTCCGTCCGCCTACGCTCGCGACTTCCATCGTGTCGTCTTCCTCGACCATCGCCGACAGCGCGCAGCCGCACTTCCGTTTGATCTTCTCCGCGTCCGGCACCGGCGTACGCAGGCCGACGGCGATGTCGTTGGTGAAGTGGTCGCCGCCGATGCCGACGACCGCGGTGTGCCACAGACTGCCGCGCTCGTAAATCGCAATGTCGGTCGTGCCGCCGCCGACGTCGACGAGCGCGACGCCGAGCTCCTTTTCGTCCTCGGTCAGCACCGATTCGCTCGCGGCCAGCTGCTCGACGACGGTCTCCTGCACTTCGACGCCGGCGCGGTTGACACAGGCGACCATGTTCTGCGTCGAGCTCTGGCTGCCGGTGATGATGTGGACGTTCACTTCGAGCCGTGCCCCGGTCATGCCGACCGGCGCGCCGATGCCGTCCTGCTCGTCGACGACGAAGTCCTGCGGGAGCACGTGGAGGATCTCGCGGCCGGTGGGCAGCGACACGGCTTTCGCCGCGTCGATGGCGCGGCGCACGTCTTCGCGCGTGATCTCGCGGTTCTTCCCGGCGACCGCGATGACGCCGCGGCTGTTGAATCCCTTGATGTGCGGTCCCGACAGCGCCAGGTGCACAGAATCGATCTCGACGCCGGCCATCAGCTCGGCTTCGTCGATCGCCTTCTTGATCGAGTCGACCGCCGCTTCGAGGTTGACGACAACGCCGCGCCGGATGCCGCGGGCTTCAGCGACGCCGATGCCGACGACGTCGACGCTGAGGCCGTCGAGCATTTCGCCGACCACCGCCGTCACCTTCGAGGTGCCGACGTCCAGTCCAACCAGGTATCGCTCTTTGCGCGTCAAATGGTCCCTTTCGAGCAGGCTGAGCCGCTCTACTTTTTCTTTCCCTGCGCCGACCTGCTCACCGCCGCCGGCTCTTTCCCCTGCGCGGATTTGCCGCGCCGAACCGCCGCTTGTTGGTGCGGTACGTAGGCGGGCTTGACGTAAATCCGATCGTCGAAACGCAAATCCACCGACTCGATGTCGGGCACGCGTTCGCGCAGCGCCGACGCCAGGCCGAGATACGACTCGAGACGCGGCAGAAACTGGTCGTCGCCGAGGTGTATCACCGCCGGGTCGCCGTTCAGGATCACCGCCGCGTTGTGCAGATCGCTCACGTCGACCTGGGACAGCCGCGCGGCCGCGCGCGGCTTCGCCCTGAGAGCCGCGATGACTCGCGCCGCAAGCTCCGCGCGGTACGGGTCCGTCGAGCCATTCGCCGGCGCCGAGCCGCCGGCTCCGGGCGGGCGGCGGAGCGTATCGAGACCGTCCACAATCGGCAGATCGAGATCCGCGTACTGCGGGCCGTATTGATCGATGATCACGCCGCGATCGTCGACGAGGTAGAGCCCGCCGCCGGACGATCGAAGGCGCGCGATACCGATCGGCGTCCGCTCGAGGACGGCAACCTCCACGGTCGACGGCAGCGAACGGCGCAGCGCCGCGTCGCGCACCCACGGCGACGCGAGCAGGCGCGACCGCCACGCGTCGAGGTCCGTCCACATCAGGCTTTCGCCGCGGAGCCCGCCGAGCACCGCAATCACCTCGCCCTTCGACAGACGCTCGTTGCCGGTGACTTCGATCCGGTCGACCTGCAGGACGCGCGCGTGCGTGACGACGCCGGCGCCGCGATACATGGCATAGATCACGACGACCGCCGGCAGTACCCAGCGGACGGCCGGCTTGACGAGCGCCCGCGCGCCCGCGTGCCGCCGCGACGACGGCTTGACATGCGCGCGCCTGAAGCGCTTGTCGGCGGCGACCGCGGCGACGGGGCTCATGCGAGCGCCTCCAGCAGTGTGTCCGGAACCGTCCCGATCGATCCCGCGCCGAGGGTGATGACGACGTCGCCCGGTTTCGCCGCCTTCACGATCGCTGACGCCACCTCTTCGAGGGTTGCCGCGACGTCGACCGGAACACGGACGCTGCGTCGAACGGCCGTCGCCAGCGCGTCGAGCGTGACGCCCGCGATCGGCGCCTCACCCGCCGGATAGATGCCGGTGAGGATGACGTGATCGGCGCCCGCAAGCGCAGGCCCAAACGCGTCCATCAAGGCCTTCGTGCGCGTATATCGGTGCGGCTGGAAGGCCACGACAATCCGCCGTCCGAGTGTCTGCGCCGCCGCGATCACGGCGGCAATTTCGGTCGGATGATGGCCGTAGTCGTCGACGATCAGGATTCCGCGCGGCTCGCCGCGAACGTCGAAGCGCCGCTCTGCGCCGCGGAATCCGGAGAGCGCCCCGGCGATACCATCGAAGGCCAGGCCGAGCTCGAGCCCGACCGCAACGGCCGCCAGCGCATTCTGCAGGTTGTGACGCCCGGGCACCGACATCGAGAGCGTTCCCAGATCGGTGCGCTCGTGGCGGACGGTGGCCGACGATCCAAACGGCCGAAGCTGCACGTCGACCGCCGTCAGGTCCGCGTCGGGACTCTGCAGTCCGTACGTCGTCACCCGTCTGGTCATCCGCGTCAGCACGGCGGCGAGATTCGGATCGTCTGCACAGGCGACGACGCCGCCGTAAAACGGCACCTTGTTGGCGAAGTCGACGAACGCCTGCTGCAGATCGTCGAAGCCGCCGTAATTCTCGAGATGCTCGTAGTCGATGTTCGTAATCACCGCCACCGTCGGAAACAGTTTCAGGAACGATCGATCGCTCTCGTCCGCTTCGGCCACCATCACATCGCCGCGGCCGAGCCGCGCGTTGCTGCCGAACGCGCTCAACCGGCCGCCAATCACCGCCGTCGGATCGAGCCCGTTCCGTTCGAGCACCAGCGCGATCATCGACGTCGTCGTCGTCTTTCCGTGCGCGCCCGCCACGGCGATCGCGAACCGCAGCCGCATCAGCTCCGCGAGCATCTCGGCCCGTGGGATGACGGGAACCTGCCGCCGCGCCGCTTCGCGGACCTCCGGGTTCGCCGCTGCGACCGCCGACGACGTGACGACGACATCCGCGTCTCCGACGTTCCGGGCGTCGTGCCCGATCGCGATCCGAATCCCGAGCGACCCGAGCCGATCGGTCGTCGCCGACCGCACGGCGTCCGATCCGCTGACTGCGTAGCCGAGATTGGCGAGCAGCTCCGCAATGCCGCTCATGCCTATCCCGCCGATCCCGACGAAGTGAATCCGCCGGGTCTTACCGAGCACGCGCGAGCTCCAGAGCCCTGTCGACAATCACCTTCGCCGCGTCCGGCCGCGCCAGCGTCCGGGCCGCAGCGGACATGCGCGCGCGCCGCGCGCCGTCGCGCGCCAGGGCCGCGACGCGATCGGCCAGCGCGGCGGCGGTGAGGTCGCGC
>DASQHH010000413.1:0-2292 GCA_035632195.1 Vicinamibacterales bacterium | reverse complement strand
GACGGCACCAAAGTGCAGCCGAAAGTCGACGACACGATGATGCGGCTGGATCTCCCGGCGCCGCTCGCGCCACACGGGGGAAAGATCACGATCGCGATCCAATACTCCTTCCGTATTCCCGATCACGGCTCCGATCGTATGGGCCGCGACAGCACGCTGTACGAGTTCGCGCAGTGGTACCCGCGCATGGTGGTGTACGACGACGTCCGTGGATGGAACGCCGACCAGTATCTGGGGCAGGGCGAGTTCTATCTGGAGTACGGCGACTTCGATGTCTCGCTGACGGTGCCGAACGAAGACATCGTGGCGGCGACGGGCGAGCTGCAGAACGCGGCGCAGGTGCTCACGGCGGCGCAGCGACAGCGGCTCGAGTTGGCCAGGCATTCGGACACCGCCATCGCGATCGTCACGCGCGACGAAGCCGGGAATGTGGCGAAGACGCGTCCAACGGCGGGTGGCGCGCAGCCGGCGACACGGACCTGGCACTACACGGCGCACAACGTCCGCGACTTCGCGTTCGCGGCCGGTCCCGAATTCCGTTGGGACGCGAGCTCGTACAACGGCATTCTGATCGAGGATCTCTATCGCCCCAAGGCCGACAAGTGGCCGGAAGTGAACCGCATTGGCCGCGAAGCGATCAAGTACTACTCGGAGCAGTGGTTTCCGTACCCGTATTCGCACGCCACGACGGTCGAGGGCCCGATCGAGGGCATGGAGTACCCGATGCTCACATTCACGCCGAACAGCCCGACGCGCGAGGATCAGCAGTGGGTCATCGCGCACGAGTTCGGCCACGAGTGGTTCCCCATGGTCGTCGGATCGAACGAGCGACTCTATCCGTGGATGGACGAGGGCTTCAACACGTTCATCGATCTTGGCAACGCCGCGAAGTACTTCGCCGGCACGCCGTATGGCGACACGATCGAGGCGCATCCGCTACATCTGTATGCCGAACACGCGGTGCCGGGGAACGAACAGCCGCTGATCGAGAAGCCCGTCGAGGTGCGCGATCTGTTCTGGGGTGGCTATCAGAAGCCGGCGCTCATGATGCAGATGCTTCGCTACGAGGTGCTCGGCAAGGATCGCTTCGACGCCGCGTTCCGCACGTACATCCGCGCGTGGGCGTTCAAGCATCCCACTCCTTCGGACTTCTTTCGCGTCATGCGCGATCAATCGGGGATGGAGCTCGACTGGTTCTGGCGCGATTGGATCTTCACGACGGCGCGGCTCGATCAGGCGGTCGACTCGGTGGCAATGGGCTCGAGCGGCCAGGCGACGGTCTATCTCTCGAATCGCGGGACGATGGTGATGCCCGCGACGCTTTCAATCGCGTTCAGCGATGGCACGACGCAGGAAGTGCGGTTGCCGATCGAAATGTGGAATCTCGGCGACCGGTTCGTGTACCGAGTGCCGGGAGCGAAGATGGTACAGCGGGTCGTGGTCGATCCGAGGAACGCGTTGCCGGATGTGGATCGCGGGAACAACGCGTGGCCGAGGAAGTGACGGTGGACCGGTGGACCGGTGGACCGGTGGACCGGTGGACCGGTGGACCGGTGGACCGGTGGACCGGTGGACGGGTGGACCGTCACACCGTCACACCTTCAAGCTCCCGCACAATCCCGGCGATCCGGTCGGGATCGAGCTCGCAGCGGGCGTGCAGCTCGGTGACGCCGGATTGCTCCACCAGGGCGCGGGCGTTGTCGCCGCGGACTTTGCCGCCGGCCATGATGACGACGCGGCCGGCTGATTCGAGCACGAGGTCGCGAAGCGTGTCGACGTTGTCGATTGCGCGACCAGGGCCGCCGCCTGTGAGCACGCGCGAGATGCCGGCGTCGAGCAACGCGCCGAGCGCGGCGCCGAGGTTGCGTGTGTCGTCGAAGGCGCGGTGAAACGTGGTGGGACAGCCGTTTGCGCGGGCAACGAATTCGTGAGTCAGCGCGAAGTCGACGTCGCCTTCCTCCGTGAGCAGTCCGAACACGACGCCGTCGGCGCCGGCGGCGAGCGACGCGTCGATCGATGCGCGCATCGTGTCGACCTCCGGTGCCGAATGCACGTACGAACCGCCGCGCGGACGGATCATCACGAACACCGGAATGTTCACCGCCGACTTCACGGCCTTGATCAGCGACGTCGCCGGAGTCGTGCCGCCTACCTCGAGGTGCTCACACAGCTCCAACCGGCTGGCACCGCCTCGTTCGGCCACGACCGAGGACTCGACGCTGTCGACGCACGCTTCGATCACCACGCTCACCGCGGCGCCTTTTCGTGGATCGGATTCGCGTTGTACTCGCG
>DASQHH010000412.1:0-4010 GCA_035632195.1 Vicinamibacterales bacterium | reverse complement strand
CCGCCCCCCTCCCAGTTCGAAGCGTGGTTCATCTCGGCCGCGCACACGATGAGAGACATCGACAAGACGATCGCCGCTGCACGGGCGTCGCTGAAAGAGATTGCGAAACGCCGGTAATACGCCCGGTCAGCGCCAGGGCATGAGGCGCTCGATCCAGCTGATGCGCGTGAGGTCGTTGTAGATGACGGTGACCATCAGCATGAGGATGAGCACGAAGCCCGCCAGCAGCATCTTCTCCTTCACGCGGATGCTGAAGTCGCGGCGCGCGACCCCCTCGAGCGCCATGATGAAGATGTGCCCGCCGTCGAGGACCGGGATCGGCAGCAGGTTTACGAGACCCAGGTTCAGGCTGATCATCGCCATGAAGTTGAATAGCGCGAACAGGCTGACGGACGCGGTCTGGCCCGCGGCCTGCGCGATGCCAATCGGGCCCATCAGCTGCTTGGGCGACGTCTCCCGCGTGAACAGGCCCCACAGCGTCTGACCGATCATCCGCGTGTATTCGACGTTGCGATCGACGCTCATCGAGATCGCCTGCAGGAAGCCCGGCTTGATGATCGTCAGGTCGTCGAGCGGCGCGGCGCCGAGCCAGCCGGTCTGACCCTTCGAGGCCAGCCGCACGTCGATCGTCATCGGCTGGCCGGCGCGGAGAATCGACAGCGCGACCTGCTGGTTCGGGTGCTTCTTGATCTCGTCGCGGAACTGCTGGTCGTACGTCATCGGGCGTCCGTCGAACGCGACGATCACGTCGCCCGGCTTCAGGCCCGACTGTCCGGCGGGGTCGTCCGCGTTCACCGATTCCAGGTGCGGATGCACGTTCGGCGCGACGCCGATGTTCGCCGTCTCGAACTGATCGATCGCTTCCGCGACCGGCGTCAGACGGACAGTGCGCCGCTGTCCGTTCCGCTCGATGTCGATTGACAACTCCCGGTCGATCCGCCGCGTGCCCAGGTACATGTAGAAGTCGTTCCAGGTCTCGACGCGATGTCCACTGAGAGCGACGAGGCGATCGCCGGCCTGGATGCCCGCCTGCTGCGCCGGCGATCCGACGGTGACGATGCCGACCACCGGCGGCAGATTCTGATAGCTGGGCACCGCGACGCCGCGGTACACCACGAACGTCGTGACGACGAAGGCCAGAATGATGTTCATCACCGGACCCATGATGAGCACCTGGAAGCGCTCCCATTTGGTCTTCGACATGAACTCGTCCGGCTGCCGGACGGCGTTGCCTCGCTCGTCGTGCTCGACGTCTTCCGGCGCCTCGCCGGCCATCTTCACGTACCCGCCGAGCGGCAGGGCGCCGATGCCGTACTCCGTATCGCCGCGTCGAAAACTGACGATCGTCGGATTGAAGCCGAGCTGAAACTTGAGGACGCGGATCCCGACACGCTTCGCGGCAAGGAAATGGCCCAGCTCGTGGACGAACACGAGCACACCGAGCACGAATGCGAACGCGACCAGAGTGGTAATCATCGCCCTGGGGGCCTCGACGCCGAGGCCTCAGACATTCAATTGTAACCCGCTCGCGACATCGGCGGCGTGCGCGCGGGCCCACCGGTCCACGCTGCGCACTCCCGACAAAGTCGTCACTGCCGCTGGTTCGTGGGCGTCCATCGTCCGCTCGATGACGCCGGCGATTGACGGAAATGCAATTCGACCGTCGAGAAACTGCGCTACGGCAACCTCGTTCGCGGCGTTGAGCACGACGGGCAGGCTGCGTTCCGCGGACAGGGCGCGGTAGGCGAGGCGAAGGCACGGAAAGGAATCGACGTCCGGGGAGTGGAAGTCGAAGCGTCCCACGCGCGCCAGGTCGACCGTCGGCAGCGGCGATGCCCAGCGTTCCGGGTACGAGAACGCGTACTGAATGGGAAGCCGCATGTCGGTGACGCCCAGCTGCGCGATCATCGACCCGTCGACGAGCTCGACCAGCGAATGCACGACGGACTGCGGGTGGATGACCACGTCGATGCGATCGGCCCCGACGCCGAAAAGCCAGTGCGCCTCGATGACCTCGAGACCCTTGTTCATCAGCGTCGCCGAATCGATTGTGATCTTTTTCCCCATCCTCCAGGTCGGGTGCTTCAGCGCATCGGAAGCGGTGACGTCCGCGAGCTCGGCTGCGGTCCGCCCTCGGAACGGCCCGCCGGACGCGGTCAGCACGAGGCGCCGCAGCTCGATGTGAGGGCGCCCGTGAAGACATTGGTGGATCGCGTTGTGTTCGCTGTCGACCGGCAGGATGGGGACGCCTTTCCGTGCGGCGGCCTCCGTCACGATGCCGCCGGCCATGACGAGGACTTCCTTGTTGGCGAGCGCAATCGTCTTGCCGCTCTCGATCGCCGCCAGGACGGCCTCGAGGCCGTCCGTGCCGCTCGACGCGCAGAGCACGATGTCCACGTCGGGATGCGACGCGACGGCGACGAGCCCGTCGCGGCCGGCGCCGGCGATTGTCAGCGGCTGCTGCGCCGACGCGCACTGTCTGAGCCGGTCGATCGCGGCGCCCGTCGCCATGGCGGCGACACGCGGACAGTACTTCGCGATCTGTTCCGCAAGCAGCTCCGCGTTCCCGCCGGCCGCCAGGCCGACCACCTGCAGCCGGTCGGCGTGCGCGTCGATCACCGACAGCGCGCTCCGTCCGATGGAGCCGGTCGAACCGAGGATGGCGATCCGCTTCATGCGATGTCTGCGGCTACAGGTACTTGAGCACGACGTAATAGATCGGCGCGGCGAAGAGCAGCGCGTCGATCCGATCGAGCACGCCGCCGTGGCCGGGGATGAGGTCCGAACTGTCCTTGAGTCCCGCGCTCCGCTTGAGCATCGACTCGAAGAGATCGCCGGCGATTCCCAGCAATACCACGGCAACGCCGAGCAGCACCCGAAGCGCGGCGGGCATCGACGGCAGCCACCAGACGCCGGCGCCTGCGAGCGCGGCAGCGCCGAACACGAACCCGCCCACGGCTCCCTCGATCGTTTTTTTCGGGCTGATGACGGGCGCCAGGGGCCGGCGTCCGAACGCGCGGCCGGCGTAGTACTGCGCGGTATCGCTCACCATGATCGTGAGCATCAGCAGAAACAGGACGGCCGGGCCGCGCCGCGCACGCAGCGCCACGAGCGCGCCGAACGGCAGGCCGAGGTACAGGCACGGCAGTACGGACGCTGCGGTGCGGGCCAGCGCGTCGCTCCCGCCGCGCCACGTCACGAGCGCGACGGCCGCCAGGACGACGAACGCCGTCATCAGGACGGCATCGAGAGCGACGGCCGTTCCGACCACCTCCGTGCCGACAGTCGCAATCGACGACACGCCAATCGACGTGGCGATGGCCGCCGTTCCTGCGATGGCTGCCGGAATCGGCAGGCCGCACGCGGCGGCGATGCGCGCGTACTCGACAAACGCGAGCACGAGAAGGACTTCGGCGACGAGGAAGAAGAGCCAGACGGGCGCGAACCAGACCACGGCGACGGCGATCGCGACGAGCGCGGCGCCGCTCAGAACACGAATCATCCCTCGACTCCGCTCGGGATGACCCAGAGACCGTGTCGAAGGGTCACTGGCGGCGTCTACCCTCTGCGGCTGGCCGGCACCGCGGCCGCGGGCTCGTGGCTGTCGTCCTTCGAAGGCTGGGCGATGCCGCCGTACCGGCGATCGCGCTTCTGGTATGCCAGCACCGCTTCGAGCAGGTGGCGCCGGCGGAAATCCGGCCACAGCGTTTCGGTGACCCAGATTTCGGCGTATGCGATTTGCCACAGCAGAAAGTTGCTGACGCGCATCTCGCCGCTCGTCCGAATCAGCAGATCGGGATCCGGTTGGCCGGCCGTGTAGAGAAATTCGCCGAAGCGCCGTTCGTCGAGGTTCGCAGGATCGACGCCGGCCGCGATCAGCCGCCGCGCCGCGTCGACGATCTCCGCGCGGCCGCTGTAGTTCAGCGCGATGTTGAACAGCATCCCGCGGTTCGCCGCGGTTTTCTGCATCGCGATATCGAGCTCGTCGCGGACGTCGCGCGCGAGCTCGT
>DASQHH010000411.1:0-3218 GCA_035632195.1 Vicinamibacterales bacterium | reverse complement strand
TCTCTGCGCGTGCCAGGCGATCGACCTGCTCGCGCCGCTCAAGACGTCCGCCGTGCTCCAGCAGGTGCACGCGCTCGTCCGTTCGCGCGTCGCGACGCTCGATCGCGACCGCGCGCCGGCGCCCGACATCGGGCGGATCGTCTCGCTGATCGCGTCGAATGAGCTGGAAAACGCGTGCGGCGTCGGAGTCAAGTAAAAAATATTTTTTTTTCAAATTGACATCGCTCGCGCCGCTTCTTAAGGTCTAGTCTTCCGCGCGCGTCACCAATGGCCATCGCCACTCGCAGCATCAAAGCTCCCCGCGGCACGTCGCTGACGTGCAAGGCGTGGCCGCAGGAGGCGGCGCTGCGCATGTTGATGAACAATCTCGACCCCGATGTCGCCGAACGCCCCGACGATCTCGTCGTCTACGGCGGATCGGGCAAGGCGGCGCGCAACTGGGAGGCGTACGACGCGATCGTGCGGTCGCTGAAGCAGCTCGAGAACGACGAAACACTCCTCGTCCAGTCCGGTAAGCCCGTCGGCATCTTCCAGACGCACGCCGGCGCACCGCGCGTACTGATTTCGAACGCCATGCTCGTGCCCGCGTGGGCCACCTGGGACAATTTCCGCGAGCTCGAACACCGCGGCCTCACGATGTTCGGCCAGATGACCGCCGGAAGCTGGATCTACATCGGCAGCCAGGGGATCGTGCAGGGCACGTACGAGACGCTGGCGGCCGTAGGCCGCCGACATTTCGGGGGATCGCTGGCCGGACGGCTGTTCGTCAGCGCAGGCATGGGCGGGATGGGCGGCGCCCAGCCGCTCGCCGCCGTCCTGAACGGCGCAGCGGCGCTTGTCATTGAGGTCGATCCGCAGCGGATTGCTCGCCGCCTGGATACCAGGTATCTGGACGAGACGACTGATTCGACTGATGAGGCGCTGGCAAAGGTTGCGGCCTGGAAGCGCGACCGCGTAGCGCGCTCCATCGGCCTCCGCGCCAATGCCGCCGATGTGCTGCCGGCGCTCGTCGCCCGCGGCGTGATTCCCGATGTGCTCACGGACCAGACATCCGCGCACGACGCCCTCAACGGCTACGTGCCCAACGGCATGACGCTGGAGGAAGCGGTCCGGCTGCGCGAGCGGAACCCGTCGGACTACATCGCGCGCTCGATGGCCGCGATGGGGCGGCACGTGGAGGCGATGCTTGCGCTCAAGGCGCGCGGCGCCGTCACCTTCGATTACGGCAACAACATCCGCGCGCAGGCAAAGCAGGCCGGCGTCGCCAACGCGTTCGACATTCCCGGGTTCGTGCCGGAGTACATCCGGCCGCTCTTCTGCGAAGGCAAAGGGCCGTTCCGCTTCGCCGCGCTGTCGGGCGACGCGAATGACATCCTCGTCGCCGACGACGCGGCACTTGAAATGTTTGGACACGACGAAGCGATCGCCCGGTGGCTCCACCTGGCGCACGACCGCGTCGCGTTCCAGGGACTGCCGGCGCGGATTCTCTGGCTCGGGTACGGCGAGCGCGCACGATTCGGGCGACGGCTGAACGAGCTGGTCCGCGAAGGCCGGATCACCGCGCCCATCGTCATCGGGCGCGATCACCTCGATACGGGATCGGTCGCGTCGCCCAACCGCGAGACCGAAGGCATGCGCGACGGCAGCGACGCAATCGCCGACTGGCCGATCCTGAACGCGCTGCTGAACGCGTCGTGCGGAGCAACGTGGGTCTCGGTCCATCATGGCGGCGGCGTCGGCATCGGCTACTCGATCCATGCGGGCATGGTCGTCGTCGCCGACGGCAGCGCCGACGCCGACGACAAACTCCAGCGCGTGCTGACGTGCGACCCGGGCATCGGCGTCGCGCGGCACGCAGACGCCGGCTACCCCGACGCCATCGCGGTCGCCGAGCGAGAAGGTGTGCGAATTCCTATGCGTGAGGGACGCGCATGTTGACCCCGCGTTTGTCTCTGTCGCGCCGCGTGACCGCGGCGCTCGATGCGTCGCCGTCGCGCATCCCCGTCCTGCTGGGCGGATGCGGCAGCGGTCGCTCCACCGCTCTGCAGCAGCTGCGGGATCGCATCGGCCGCACCTCTGCGCAGTTCATCGACGTCGAACGGGTGGCGACGACGCCCGAACGCTTCCTGCGCGCGGCGACCGCGGCGTCGCCGTTCCCGGTGACGTCGGGCGACGGCGGTCAGGCCGGCGCCCGCGCCGCGTTCGACCGCACGGTCGAGTTCTTCACCAAAGCGCGGACGGCGGCCGGCGAGCCAGCGCTGTTCCTGCTCGACGAGTTCCTCGAGCTGCGCACCTTCGAGAGCTTTCCCGGCCTGCGCCGGGTGCTGCGCGAGTTCTGCGACGCGCTGGCGGCGAGCCCGAACCGCTTCGTCCTGACGAGCCGTTACGTTGCGCGCTCGCTCCGCCTGCTGCGCGACCTGTCGTCGCGCTTCGAAGTCATCCACGTTCCGGTCATGACCGTCGAGGACGTCTCCGATGTGCTCGCTCCGCTCCAGGCCCCGCGGCGCGCGGCGGCGGCGGGCGGCCGGGGCGCGGCTGCAGCCGGCTCGGCCAGTGACGACGCAGAATACCTCTCCCGTACAGTGCTGGCCCTGACCGACGGCCGCCCGGGCTACGTCCGCTCGATGGCCGAGGAATTGAGCGCGGCGAGCGCCGACAACAGCATCGCTTCGGGCGCGACGACGCACGATCCGATCAGCGCCCTATCGGCGCTGCTCGCGCCGGGCGGACGCCTGGCCGATCGATGCGGCTACTGCTACGAGCTGCGCCTCCACCGCGCGCGCGGCTACGGGGCGCTGAAGGCGATTCTCGAGATCCTGGCGGAAGAAGAAGGGCTCACGCTGACCGAGATTTCGCACCGCATGCAGCGCACGCCCGGCTCGACGAAGGACTATCTCTCGTGGCTCGAAGACGTGGATCTGGTGGCCTCGAACCAGAAGCGCTACAGCTTCATCGACCCGCTGCTGCGCGTCTGGGTGCGGCTACACTGCCGCGCAACTGCGCCCACCGACGACGACCTCGCCCGCGAGGTGCATCGGTTCGCGCTGCCGCGGCTGCCCGCAGAAACGCCGAAAGCCGAACCGCCGAAGTCTGCGCCTCAGGCCGAACCGGCGTACGCGATGGCCGGCGGTCATGCGTCGACGGGCGGCATTATCGAGATTGACTGACCGTTCACGGAACCGTGTAAATCCTTCGTCTCGGAACCCGACACGGGCGCG
>DASQHH010000410.1:0-2220 GCA_035632195.1 Vicinamibacterales bacterium | reverse complement strand
GTTCGCGGCAATTCGCGAGCAGCCGACTGCGTAACCGGGGGCAGGCCCCCGTGCGATCGTTCGATCAGAGGGTTCCGAGGAGCGCTGCGATGCGGCGATCCTGTTCGGGCAGGACGGTCCGCAGGTCGAGCAGCAGACGGTCGCGCTCGATGCGGGCGATGAGCGGCGGCGTCAGTCCGCGCAGGCGCGCTTCGAGCGCATCGGGGCTGATCCCCTCGAGCGTGATCGCGACGAGCCGGGTCGGCAGCTCGACGCCGGGCGCGCTTCCTCCGCCGATTGCCGACACCCCGTCGAGCGTCTCGGCGCGCCAGCCGGCGAGCCGGTTGATTGCCGTCGCCACCGCCTCCGACCGCGCGCGAATCACGTCCGCGCCGAGCGACAACATCCGGCGGACCGGAACCTCCGCGTCGGCGCGGCCGGCGGCGTAGTCGGACAGCGTCGCCTCGAGCGCGGCGTACGTCATCTTGTCCACGCGCAGCGCGCGCATCAGGGGATGGCGGCGGATGGTGTCCACGAAGGGAGCGCGGCCGACGATGATGCCGGCCTGGGGCCCGCCGAGCAGCTTGTCGCCGCTGAAGCAGCACACGTCCGCGCCCGCGGCGACCGTGGTCGAAACCGCCGGTTCGTCGAGCGCGGCGTCCGCGGTCAACAGCCCGCTGCCGAGGTCCTCGGCAACCGGAACGCCGCTTTTTCGTCCGATCGCCACGAGCTCCGCGAGGGCGGGACGCTCGGTGAACCCCTCGATGCGGAAGTTGGACGGATGCACGCGGAGGATCAGCGCCGTGCGTCCGCCGATCGCCGCGGCGTAATCGGACGCGCGCGTCTTGTTCGTCGTGCCGACTTCCCGCAGCGTCGCGCCGGACTGCGCCATCACGTCCGGGACGCGGAAACCGCCGCCGATTTCGACGAGCTCGCCGCGCGACACGATCACTTCGCGGCCTGCCGCCAGCGCGGCAAGCACGAGCAGCGTCGCCGCGGCGTTGTTGTTGACGACGACGGCCGCCTCGGCGCCGGTCAGCCGGCAGAGCAGGGCTTCGGCGTGGACGTCGCGGCGTCCGCGGCCGCCGCGTCCGAGGTCGTACTCGAGCGACGAGTAGCCGGACGCGACGTCGGCGACGCGGTCCAGCGCCGAGCGCGAGAGCGGCGCGCGTCCGAGGTTGGTATGGATGATCACGCCGGTCGCGTTGATGACCGGGACGAGCGAGGGGCGGAAGGCGTCGGCGAGCGCGGCGGCTGCGTCCGTCTCGATGCGGTCGCCAATCGCCGTTCCGGACGTCGATTCGCCGCGCGCGATCGATTGCCGGGCGGCGGCGGCGGCGGCGCGCAGCGCGTTTACCGTCGCTTCGGGCCCGTAGCGCGCTTCGAGTGCGCGCACGCCGGCGCGTTGACGCAACATATCGATCGAGGGGATCAGGCTGAAATCGGGCATTCGCGAAGGGCCGGCTGCAATTCTGCAATAATATTTGGGTCCCGTGTCCAACGAAACTCCGAGGCAACGCCCGCTGGAGCGGTTCTGGCCGTATGCCGACCTGCCGGAGCAGCCGACGGAGCAGGAGCTGGCCGCACTCGATCCGGATCTGCAGGAAGCGCTCTTCGGCGCGCGTCCGCGTCCGTTTTCGATTTCGCTCGTGTTCCCGGACATGGACGTCCCCGAGTTCCACCGCGCGCTGGACATCGCGCGGAGCTCCGCCGAATTCCGCGAAACCGGCAGCGGCGCAGGGCATCGCTACCGCGCGCGCTTCTGGTCGAGCGACGCGACGCGGCTGCGCGACCTCTTCGAGATCGTCGGCGGCGCCGACGCGACCGAAGTGCTGATCGACGACCGCCCGGTGCCGTACGCGCGCGAGCTGTGGCTCCCGCTCGTATGGTTTCTGATACCGAGATAACGCTCATGCCGCAACAGAAGATCTCGCCGTTCGAGCGGGAGATGCAGCGGATCGAAGCCGAGCTGAAGCAGCTCGAGGCGGAATACAACATGTTCTTCGCGGGCCGCGTCAAGCGGCCGCCGGTCGAGACGCAGAACAGGGTGGCCGCGCTGATCAAGGCGCAGGATCGCACCTACATCCAGAATTACGGCGAGCGCTTCCGCTTCACCACGCTGCAGACGCGCTATCAGAAACTCATCGATCTCTGGGACAAGAGCCTGCGCGCCAAGGAGGAAGGGCGGTCCGTCGGCCTCGTGCATACACCGGCGGCGGCCGCCGCCGCGCCCGCTGCCCC
>DASQHH010000409.1:0-2884 GCA_035632195.1 Vicinamibacterales bacterium | reverse complement strand
CGTTTGGGGAACACCAACCTCGGTTTCGTCTTCCCGGGGTGGACCATGACGCCGCTCGGAGTGACGCGCTAAACAGGCGGCAGCAAGCGAAGAAACTACTGGACGGTGACGCCACCGTTCATGCCGGGATGGACATCGCAGAAATAGTTGTAGGTGCCGCGATTCAGAAAGACGCGGGTCGCGGTGCCTGTTTTGAGAATGTCGATGTTGGGCGGAGCGCCAACACCGGCGGCGAATCGAACGTTGTGGCCCATGCCGTCGGATCCGCCCGAGAAGGTCCAACGAACGGTGTCGCCGGCGCTCACGGTGACGAAGGCGGGACTGAATGCGTCGACGACGGTGAAGACGTCGACGGTCGTGTTGGCCGAGGTCTTCGAGTCGGGGGACGTGGCGCAGGCCGTGAGCAGCGAGACCGCCGCCAGGTGGCGCAGGACACGGACGAACTGGGGGACGTGAGGATGAGCCATATGTCAACAGGACGCTTCGCTCATGATGCAAGAAACGCGTCGCTCGGGCGAGGCCGCGGGCTGATCGCGCTGTGCGCCGTTGCCGCGTCGGTGCTCCTCGCTGCCTGCGGCAGCGATTCGTCGTCGACGACCGGCCCCGGTGGGACTACGCAGAAGACGCCGGACGGGTCGTACTCGATCTCGACGATCAACAACGGCCCTCTCCCCGCCGCGATCTTCTCCGACACGGGCGGATTCAAGCTCGAGGTGATGTCCGGGACGATCACGCTCACGACCGCCGGCCAGTATTCGATCGTGACCAATTTCCGCGAAACGCTGCCGGGCGTGCTCGACACCTACAGCGACAGCACCGGTGGAACGTGGGTGATGCCCGCCGGCAGCACGACGATCCAGTTCACGGACGGCTCCGACGGTTCGAAGGATCAGGCGACGTGGACGAACGGCCAACTCACGTTCATCGAACCTGGCGTGCCGCCCGCGCAAATCACGTTCGTCTACAAGCTCACCAAATAGAGCCCCGGACTACAGGCCGCCGTACCACTCGTAGCCCTGATCGCTCCAGTACCCGCCGGTACGCCGGGGCAGGAACATGATGCGCGTCAGGTATTTCGTGTTCTTGTAGCCGAGCTTCACGGGTGAGTAGATGCGCGCGGGAGCACCCCACGCCGCATTCAGGTAGTGCCCGTCTTGCGCGTACACGACGAGCGTCTGCGGATGCATCGCGCTGTCGATGTCCCAGCTCTCGTGATAGTCGTCGTCGAACGACTCGAAGTCCACGTACTGCGCACCCGGTTGCACGCCGGCCAGCTTCGCCAGATCCGCGAGGGCCACACCGGTTCGCAGGGCGACGGCCGTCCATCCTTCGACGCAATAGTGATCGAGCCGGTAGCCGGTGCGCGGCAGCGACGCGAGGTCCGCCAGGGAGAGGCTGAGCGGCTGCTTCACCATCCCGCCGACCTGGAGACGCCACACGCCGCGCGTCGCCTCATCCCACACCGGCACGTGCTTCGAGATGAAGTACGATGGAAAATGCGATCCCGCGAGCTTCGCGCCGGAACGCGGAACGTCCATCGTTGTGTGCCGAAAGAGCAACCGCTCGACCGACTCGTTCTTGTGTTCGGCGTACTTGAGCAACCGCGACGCCGATTTCGGCCCCATCGAGTCGCAGGCGGCGAGAACCGCGGCGCCGAGCGCGCCGCCGGTCGCGAGCAAGAAGCGCCGGCGGTCGATCGCGAACTGCTCGGCGACGTGCGAGATCCGGCGCGGCGGGCGAATGTCGCTCATGCGGCGGGCGGCGCCGGCGCCGGCGCGTGTTCGGAGTGCGGCAGCAGGTGCACGAACGGCCGCGCGTTGCGCTCCTCCGGCGACCACTCCGGCTTGTAGTTGCCGGTCACCATCGAGACGAGCGCGTATGGGTCGACCGCGAAGACCATGAACACGTGCGCGAAGCCCAACACGACGAGCGTGAGCATGGCGAGGAAATGCCAGTAGCGCGCCCACACGTAGCCGCCGAGCAGATTCGTCAAGAACGAGAGTTCCAGCGGCTTCCAGATCGACAGGCCGCTGACGACGGCCACGATCCCGACCATCGGCAGGGCGAAGTAGGTCATTCGTTGCAGAGCGTTGTGCTTGCCCTGGCGCGGGTGGTCCTTTCGAACGGTCAGATAGAAGCGCACCATCTCCCAGACGTCGCGTATCACGCCGCGGCGGGGCACGAGGTCGCGCCACTCGCCGTGCGTGTAGATGAACGCGAGATACACGAGGCCGTTCACGACCAGCACCCACATCATCGCGAAGTGCCAGTTGCGAGCGCCGGCCAGCCAGCCGCCGAACGTGAGCACCGCCGGAATCGGATGATGCTCGAACGGATAGCAGCAGAAGGTGTCGCCGCGCCGCGCGAATGCCGGGTACGCGTTGAAGATCCGCAGCCCGCTCCCGATCATGATCGTGAGCGCGACGACGTTCACCCAATGAGTGACCCGGACGATCCAGTGGTGCCGCTTCATCGAAGTAGTCATGCTCCGCCGAATACAAAACCGTACACCAGCAACGCCAAGACGATCGCCGTGATCACGACGTACGTGCGGTCCTTCTGGATCGCGAACGCAACCAGCGTCAGCGCGACTCGCGCGACGGGCGTCGCGATCAGGAGCACGAGGCCGAGCTGCGCCAGCGCGGTGCCGTCGAACGCCAGCGCACCGCGAACGATCGTCGTGAGCGACTTCAAAAGGGGCGGTTCCCCTCGAAAAGTTCCAAACGCGGCGGGATCCCCGCCGTGCTGAGCCAGCAGGAGCAGGCCGCCCATCAGCGTGACGCCGCCGGCGACGAGCACGCCGGCCCGCAAGACGTTGCCGATCCCTTGCTGGATCGCATGGTCCGAGACGCGCGGCTCGTTCATATCGCTCCCGTCAGGCCCT
>DASQHH010000408.1:0-9877 GCA_035632195.1 Vicinamibacterales bacterium | reverse complement strand
GGTGGGGGCGGGGGCGGGGGCGCAGCCACGAACGCGTTAATCATGTTCGGTGGCGTCGGCAGCACGTCGTACGCCATCAACGGAATGATTACGAGCGCGGCAAACAGCACCGAGTGCACGATGATCGATACCGTGACGGTGTAGCCCTGCTTCGACCCCACCTTGACGGACGGGTCGACGACGTCGCCGAACATCTCACGTGGCACGAGTCGCTCCTATAGAAAAACGCCTGCGCCGGGCGCAAGGCCGCCGATTATAGTCAGCCCGAAAACAGCGAGTCAACGAACGTGCGAATGCCAACTCAAGTACCTTAGACACCGAGAATCACGAAATGGCTAGGGGTCCCCACCCCTTACTTGGAGGCGATCCGCATCCCGTAGAAAGACCGCCAGACAAAGCCCATCGACAGCACAAAAAAGCCCCCCGCCAGGAGCCGGCTCGTCAGCGGGCCGGCATCCTTCGTAAGCTGGACCGCCAATTCCACGGCCAAAAGGCCGAAGAGCGTCGTAAATTTGATGACAGGGTTCATCGCCACGGACGAGGTGTCCTTGAACGGGTCACCCACCGTATCCCCGACCACCGTCGCGGCGTGCAGCTCGGTACCTTTCGCCTTCAGTTCGACCTCGACGATTTTCTTGGCGTTGTCCCAGGCGCCTCCGGCGTTGGCCATGAAGATCGCCTGGAAGAGGCCAAACAGCGCGATGGAGATCAGATAGCCGATGAAGAAGAACGGGTCGTAGAACGCGAACGCCAGCGTCGAGAAGAACACGGTCAGGAAGATGTTGAACATGCCCTTCTGCGCGTACCGGGTGCAGATCTCGACCACCTTCTTGCTGTCGGCGACCGACGCCTTCTCAACCCCCTCGAGCTTGATGTTCGCCTTGATGAACTCGACCGCGCGGTACGCACCGGTCGTCACGGCCTGGGCCGAGGCGCCAGTGAACCAGTAGATGACCGCCCCGCCGGTGATGAGGCCCAGCAGGAACGGCGGGTTCAGAATCGACAGATTGGCCACCGCGCCAGCGTCTTTCAGCCCGTTGGTCAGCGCGACGATGATCGAAAAGATCATCGTCGTCGCTCCGACCACCGCCGTCCCGATCAGGACAGGCTTGGCGGTCGCCTTGAACGTGTTGCCCGCCCCGTCGTTTTCCTCGAGCAGATCTTTGGCGCGTTCGAACTTCACGTCGAAGCCGTACTGCTGCTTCAGGGCTTCCTTGATGCCGGGCAGGTGCTCGATGACCGACAGCTCGAACACGGACTGCGCGTTGTCCGTGACCGGACCGTAGGAATCGACCGCGATCGTGACCGGCCCCATTCCCAGGAAGCCGAACGCGACGAGACCGAAGGCGAACACGGACGGGGCGATCGGCAGCACGGCTTCCAGCCCCGCCAGGCTGACGTAGTACGCGACGCCCATCAGGCCGACGATGACGAGGCCGAGCCAGTACGCGCTGAAATTGCCGGCGACAAAACCGGACAGAATGTTCAGGGACGCACCGCCTTCGCGCGACGCCGTGACCACTTCCTTCACGTGCCCCGACTCGACGGACGTGAAAACCTTGACCAGTTCCGGGATGATGGCGCCGGCCAGCGTGCCGCAGGTGATGATCGTCGAGAGCTTCCACCAGAGCGATCCGTCGCCGAGATCCGGAATCAGCGCGTACGAGACGGCGTACGTCACGACCACGGACACGATGGACGTGAGCCAGACGAGCGACGTCAGCGGCGCCTCGAAGTTCATCGCGTCGGCGTCGCCGTACTTGCCCCGCGCGATTGCTTCGTTGAGGAAGTACGACGCGCCGCTCGTGATGATCATCATGATGCGCATGACGAAAATCCACACGAGCAGCTGTACCTGCGTCGTCGGCTTCGCCACCGCGAGCAGGATGAATGCGATCAGCGCGACGCCGGTGACGCCGTACGTCTCGAAGCCGTCGGCTGTCGGCCCGACCGAGTCGCCTGCGTTGTCGCCGGTGCAGTCGGCGATCACGCCCGGGTTCCGCGCATCGTCCTCCTTGATGTTGAAGACGATCTTCATCAGGTCGGAGCCGATGTCCGCGATTTTGGTGAAGATGCCGCCCGCGATGCGGAGCGCCGCGGCGCCGAGCGACTCGCCGATCGCGAAGCCGATGAAGCACGGCCCCGCGTAGTCGCCGGGGACGAACAGAAGGATGCACAGCATCATGAACAGCTCGACACTGATGAGCAGCATCCCGACGCTCATGCCGGCGCGCAGCGGAATCGCGTAAATGGGAAAGGGCTTGCCGCGCAGGCTCGCGAACGCCGCGCGGGAATTCGCGAACGTATTGACGCGGATGCCGAACCAGGCGACGCCGTAGCTGCCGGCGATGCCGATCAGGCTGAAGAGCAGAATGATGGGGACGGTCAGCGCGACGGGCTTCCCCTCGACGGGCGACAGCCAGCCGAAATACGCGGCGATGACGACGGCGATGAAGACCCACAGGAGCAGGATGAACTTGCCCTGCGTCACCAGATACGTCTTGCATGTCTCGTAGATCAGCTCGGACACCTCGCGCATCGACTGGTGAACCGGCATGTTCTTCAGCTGCGTGAAGACGAACAGGCCGAACGCGAGGCCGAGGGCGGCGACGACGAGGCCGCCGCCGAGCAGCGCCGAACTGCTCATGCCGCGAAACTGGACGATCGACAGGTCCGGCAGGACCAGGTTCGCTTCGCCGCCGGCGGCATGCGGCGCGGCCTCCGGCGGCTGCGCGGCCGCGGGGCGCGCGGCGCAGACCAGCGCCAGCATCATCAGCGTCAGGACCAGGAACCGGACAGTCACTCTCTGCATCTATACCTCTCGAACGGTCGGGCAAAAGCCGCGATTATAAGCGCACCTCAGGCGGAAGCGCCATGCCGCCGGTCAGAAAGATCCGGATGCCGTCTTCGACCGAGATGTCGGGGAACGTCGCGCGGTCGCGCGGGCAGATGACGACGTCGCCGAGGTACAGATTGTTGGTCGGTACGTAGACGGCAAGCAACTGCTCCGGGCCATGCCCGCGATCCGCCGTGAACTCGCGGGTGAGGAAGCCGAGGGAGAAGCCGCGCCGCGGATCTTCCACCATCACCACGCGCTTGAACCCCGCCGCGTTGTCCGGCGAGAACGCCGTCACGAGCTGCTTGACCGGCGCGTAGATAGTGCGAAACACCGGCACTTTGAGCAGCCAGCCTTCGGTCTGCTGCAGGATGCGCCGGCCGATGACGTTTCGTGCGAGCGCGCCGACCATCACGATGACCACGACGGTCGACAGCACGCCGAGGCCGGGAATCCGTCGGCCGAGCAGCCGGTCGTAAATCGGGGTCGTCCCGCTGTCGACGACGTCGAAGATCCAGATCAGCGCCGCGACGCTGATGAACAGCGGAACGGTGACGAAGAAGCCGGCGATGAAGCTCCGGCGGAGCCAACCCATCACCTGAGCAGCCAGATTGCTGCTGCCCCGGCGAGCGCGAGGCGATACCACGCAAACGCCGCGAGCGAATGCCTGCCGAGGTACTGGATGAAGAAGCGCACCGCCCCGTAGCCGACGATGGCCGACACCGCGATGCCGATGGCAAACAGCGCCGCCTCGCCGGCGAGTCCGGCCTTGAGCATCTTCGGGGCCTCGCTGGCCGCCGCGCCGAGGATCGCCGGAATCGACAGCAGGAAGATGAACCGCGCGGCGTCCGCGCGCCGCAGGCCGATCACGAGCGCCGCAACGATCGTCGCCCCGGAGCGCGACACGCCCGGGATCAGCGCGACGGCTTGCGCGCATCCAATCCAGATCGCTTCCATCAGCGTCAGCGACCGCTCGGGCCTGTCGTGCGCTCCGATCTTCTCGGCGGCGAAGAAACACAGCGCCCCCGCCGCGAGCGCGATGGCCGCCACCGGGACGGTCCGCAGGTATTCCTCGATGGGTTTCTTGAACAGCAGGCCGGCGACGATCGCGGGGACGGTGCCCACCGCAAGCAGCCAGATCATCCGGACTTCGGATTTCGGATCGCGGATCGCCGATCGATCAAGGAGTCGCGGCAGGGCCGCAATCATGCGCGCGACTTCAGCGCGGAAGTAAATCAGTACGGCGATCAGCGTGCCGATGTGGCAGGCGACGTCGAACGACAGGCCGAACTTGTCGCCGTCGAAGCCGAAGAAGGCGCGCGCGATGATGAGATGCGCGGTGCTCGAGACCGGCAGGAATTCGGTCGCGCCCTGGACGACGCCGAGCAGCGCGGCTTGAATCGTGTCCGGCATCGATGGCCGCGCTTATGACGCCCGGGCGTTCCGCGATTTCTGCTTGCGCTGCGGCTGCTGCTGTGCCGGCGCCGGGGGCACCGGAGCGCTCGCGGCCGCCCGCGCCGGGCCTTTGCCGCGCCAGAAGCTCACGATGGCCGCCGCGATGAACACGCTCGAGTAGGTGCCGGTGATGATGCCGACGATCATCGTGAACGCAAAGCCGTGCAGCACCTCGCCGCCGAAGAAGAACAGCGCCAGTGACGTCAGCAGCGCCGTGCCGCCCGTGATGATCGTGCGGTTCAGCGTCTGGTTCACCGAGATGTTGATCACGTTGTACATCGAATCCCGCCGCATCGACCGCAGGTTCTCGCGGATCCGGTCGAAGATGACGATGGTGTCGTTCGTCGAGTAGCCCGCCATCGTGAGGATCGCCGCAATGACGTTCAGCGTCATGTCGTAGCGGAAGAACGCCAGGAACGCGAGCGTGATCAGCAGGTCGTGAATGGTGGCGACGATGGCGCCGACGCCGAAGCTGAACTGAAAGCGGAAGGCCAGGTACAACAGGATGAAGAACAGCGAAATGAACGTCGCCAGCAGCCCCTTGTTCGTGAGCTCCTGCCCGACCGTCGGTCCGACGATTTCGGTGCTGACCGGCGGATCCGAGACCTTCGGCAGACCCGCGTTCTTCAGCGCGGCGCCGACCTGCTTCGCCGTCTTGCTCAGGTCCGTGCCGGATTCACCGCCCGTGGACGGCACCCGGATCTGCACCTGATTCTGGCTCGGGTCGCCGTAGAGCTGAATCTGAGCGCCGGGAAGCGTCTTGTCGAGCGCTGCCCGCACCTGCTGGACGGTCACGGCCTGCTCGAACTTCTCGATCACGACCGTGCCGCCGGCGAATTCGACGCCCTGGGGGATCCCGTTCTTCCAGATCGAGAGGACCCCGGCGATGATGATGACCCACGACACGGCAATCGCCTGCCAGCGCCAGCGGAGGAAATCGAAATTGGTGTTGTGGACGATGTGCATGACTTAGATACTCAGCGTGCTGACCTGGCCGCGTTGCGAGAGCTCCATCTCGAAGAACGTCTTCGAGACGAAGATGGACGTGAAGAGATTCGACGCGAGGCCGATCGACAGCGTCATCGCGAAGCCGCGGATCGGGCCGGTGCCGAACTGGAACAGGAACGCCGCCGAGATGAGCGCCGCGACGTGCGTGTCCAGCAGCGTCCAGAACACGCGGCCGAAGCCGGCGTTGATCGACGCGCGCACCCCGCGCTGCGCCTCGAGCTCTTCCTTGATGCGCTCGAAAATCAGCACGTTCGAATCGACGCCGATGCCCATCGTCAGCACGAAGCCGGCGATGCCGGGCAGCGTCATGACGACGCCGAAGTACGCCATCAGTCCGAGCAGGATGATCAGGTTGAAGATCAGCGCGATGACCGCGTTGATGCCGGACAGCTTGTAGTACAAGAGCATGAAGAACACGACCGCCACCAGTCCGGCGACGGACGCCTCCACGCCGGACCGGATCGAGTCGGCGCCGAGACTCGGGCCGATCGTCTGCTCCCGCAGGTAGGTCAGTCCCGCCGGCAGCGCGCCCGACCGCAGCTTGAGCGCCAGGTCGTTCGCCTCTTCGAGCGTGAAGCTGCCCGTGATCTCGCCGTCGGTCTGGATGCGGCCGTCGATGCGCGGCGCCGACTGCACGCGCCCGTCGAGGATGATCGCGAGCTCGCGTCCGATGTTCTCGCCCGTCGCCTTCGCGAACTTGCGCCCGCCTTCCGTGTTCAGCGTGAACTTGATCGACGGCAGGTTGTTCTGATCCGGCGCCTCGCGCGCGTTGCGCAGGTCGCGGCCCGTGACCACCGATGCCTTCCGCACCAGGTAGTAGACCGTGCTCGCGTCGCCGGGCGTGCCGGTCGCGCCGGGAACGATCTCCATCCCGGCGGGCACCTGACCGTTGGTCTGGAGGCCGTCCTGCGTCGGCGACGGGCCCTGTTCGACGAGCTTCAGCTCGAGGAACGCCGGCGACCCCATGATTTCCTTCGCGCGCTCCACGTCGGCGACGCCCGGCAGCTGCACGAGAATCTGATCGTTGCCCTGCTGCGAGATGCTCGGCTCCGCGACGCCGAGCTCGTTGACGCGCCGCTCGATCGTCTGCCGCGCCTGCACGACCGCCTCCTCGCGCAGATTCAGCTGGACGTTCGGCTTCATCGTGAACGTGTACGAACCGTTCGTCGCCGAGCCGCGATCGAAGTTGGTCTGAACGTCCGCCGCCGCCGTTCTGAACGGCGCGTCCATCGCCGGCGGCACTCCGTCGACGCGGAACTGCGTCGAACTGATCGTCGTGATGTCGGAGAACGTGATGCTCTTGCTCTTGAGGTCTTCACGCAGCCGGTCACTCTCGATGTCGCACTCGAGCTTGAGCGCGTCATCGGTCTGGACCTTCATGACCAGGTTCACGCCGCCCTTGAGGTCGAGGCCGAGCTTCAGCTGCTTGTCCATCAGCCAGCCCGGCGACGTGATGCCCTTGCGCGAGGCGAGGATCGGATAGACGCCCAGCGCCACAAAGACGATGAAGACGACGCCGACGGTGGTGATCTTCCAGCGGAGATTCTGCATGGTGGTTACGCTTCATTCGCCTCCACGACCATCGGCTGATCCTGATACCCGCCGATCGCCGCGCGAGACACTTTGATCCGGACCTTGTCTGCGATCTGCAGCTCGACGCGCTGCTCGTCCAGCTTCGTGATCTGCCCGTAGATGCCGCTCGTGGTGACGATCTTGTCGTTCACTTTGAGCGCGTCGAGAAACGCCTGCACCTTCTGCTGCTTCCGCTTGGTCGGCAGCAGGATGATGAAATAAAAGATCCCCAGGATCAGGACGAACGGGATGACCTGCACGATCGGGTTGGTCCCGTCCGACGCTCCCATCGCGAAGATCGGACCCACAGTAATCATTATGGTTCTTGCGGCGGGCGTGATAGGCCCTGGTGGAACTCTCGCCTGAAACTTTCAAACCGCCCAAACGCCACACTTTCCCTAATCCGGCGGAGGGTGTCAAGGTAAAAGTGCAGATTATGCAACGTGTTAAGGGTCGAGGCCGTCATCTCGCCCGCCGCGTACAGGTGCCTGAGGTAGGCGCGTGAGCACGTCCGGCACGTGTAGCACTGGCAGGCCGGATCGACAGGACCATCGTCCTCGGCGTAGCGGACGTTCTTGATGTTGATCTTGCCCTGTCTCGTGAACAGTTGGCCGTTGCGCGCGTTGCGCGTCGGCAGCACGCAGTCGAAGAGATCGATGCCGCGCGCCACGGCCTCGATGAGATCCTGAGGCGTCCCGGTTCCCATGAGATAGCGCGGCTGTGCAGCCGGCAATTCCGGCGTCGTCCTGGCGACCACGTCGTACATCACATCGATGGGCTCGCCGACGCTGAGCCCGCCGATGGCGTAACCCTCGAAACCGATTGCAGCCGTTTGCGCCGCGCTCTGCGCTCGCAGATCCGGGAACACACCGCCCTGAACGATACCGAACTGGGCCTGTCCGGAATTGGTCGCGGCCGCTCCGGGCCGCAGAAACCGATCGCGGCAGCGACGCGCCCAGCGCACCGTACGCTCCATCGATTCGCGCGCGGCCGCCGGAGTCGCCGGATGCGCCAGGCACTCGTCGAGCACCATCGCGACATCCGAGCCGAGGTTCACCTGGATGTCGACCGCTTTCTCCGGCGTCAGCGCGTGAGGCGAGCCGTCGAGATGCGATCGAAATCGGACGCCATCCTCGTTGATCGTCCGCCGGTCGGCGAGGCTGAACACCTGGTAGCCGCCGCTGTCGGTCAGGATCGGCTTCGTCCAGCCGATGAACCGGTGCAGTCCGCCGCGACGCGCAATCAGCTCGTCGCCCGGCCTCAGATAGAGATGGTACGTGTTGCTCAGCAGGATCTCGGCGCCGAGCGACTCGAGGTCGCGATGGGTGACCGCTTTCACCGCGCCCTGCGTTCCGACGGGCATGAATGCCGGCGTCTCCACTTCGCCGTGCGCCGTCGTCATGACGCCGCGGCGCGCGCCGCCGTCGGTATGCGTGACGCGAAAGCTGAACGGTCTCACGTGCTAAGTTTAATGGGTTGAAGAAACTACGCGTCGGCGTCGTTTACGGAGGACGTTCCGGCGAGCACGAGATTTCGCTCGCCTCCGCAGCCGCCGTGTTCCAGAACCTCGATCCCGAAAAGTACGAGCCGATTGCCGTCCGCATCGAGAAGGACGGCCGGTGGACGCTGCCGCGCAAGCCGCCGTCGCTGGTATCCGCCGCCGAGGTGATCCATGCCGCGGCAAGCGATGCCGGCCGACCCGCCGCGGACGGCGCGCGCGAAGCACACCTGGTGGCGCACCCCGGCGCCGACACGATGATGACGATCGATCGCCGGGAAGATCGCGCATCGGTGTCGACCCTCGGACTGGACGTCGTGTTTCCGGTCCTTCACGGTCCGTACGGCGAGGACGGCACGGTCCAGGGGCTGCTCGAACTGGCCAACGTCCCCTACGTGGGCGCGGGCGTGCTCGCATCCGCGGTCGGCATGGACAAGGCGACCATGAAGCTCGTCTTCGCCGCCAGGGGACTGCCGATCTGCGACTACGAGGTCGTTCTCAAACGCGACTGGCAGAAGGACGAGCGCGCGGCGCTGCAGGCGGTCGTGACGCGCCTCGGCTTTCCGGTGTTCGTCAAACCGGCCAATCTCGGGTCGAGCGTCGGTATCTCGAAGGCCAAGCACTCGGCGGGATTGCGCGATGCCATCGCCCTCGCCGCCGAGTTCGACCGGAAGATCGTCGTCGAAGCCGCCGTGCCGAACGCGCGCGAAATCGAGTGCGCCGTCCTCGGCAACGACGAGCCCGAGGCATCCCAGCCGGGCGAAGTCATCCCCTCGCGCGAGTTCTACGATTATGAAGCGAAATATCTCGACGCCGGGTCGAAAACGATTGTTCCGGCGAAGCTGACGAAGAAACAGACTGGTGAAGTCCGGCGACTCGCCATCGAGGCGTTCAAGGCAATCGACGGAGCCGGCATGGCGCGCGTCGATTTTCTGCTCTCCGGCGAGAGCGGCGTGCTCTACGTCAACGAGGTGAACACGATTCCGGGCTTCACCACGATCAGCATGTATTCGAAAATGTGGGACGCGAGCGGGCTCGCGTACCCGAAGCTGCTCGATCGCCTCATCGATCTCGCTCTCGAACGCCACGCCGAGAAACAGCAGCTGCGCACGAGCATGTAGCGCGTAAATTTTGACTTTCGCTGCACGTTTGTGCTTGACACTGCACGGATCCCGTCCATAATCTACATCTTGTATGAGGGTTGGCTGCTCAGGCCAGCCCTAGCGTAGCAGGCAACGACCGAATCCCAGATGAAGGGGGGGATAAGCGCTAATGGCGAAGAAGATGAAGGGCGGGAAGAAGAAGGCCGGCAAGAAACGCTAAGCTGACCTCGCCCGCTGAAAAAAGGGGGCCATCGCGGCCCCCTTTGCATTTCTACTGTCCTGACATCGTCTGGCCGTCCCAGACGCGCACGCGCCGCACGACATCCCACTGCTGCATCTGATCGACGACGTCCATGCCGGCAATAACGCGGCCGAAGACCGTGTATTTCGCGTCGAGATGCGGCT
>DASQHH010000407.1:0-2429 GCA_035632195.1 Vicinamibacterales bacterium | reverse complement strand
CGGGGGTGTACAGAATGTCTTAGAATCGCGCCGTGCCCGGCTCATCGCAGTCCTCCTCACCCACATTGACGGGTCGCAGGCTCGGGCGTTACGAGGTCCTGGAGGAAATCAGCCGCGGCGGGATGGGCGTCGTGTATCGCGCGCGAGACGTGCGTTTGAACCGCGACGTCGCGCTCAAAGTGCTGCCCCCGGACCTCGTCGCCGACGAAGGCCGGCGCGCGCGATTCGTCCAGGAGGCGCAGGCGGCGTCCGCGCTCGAGCATCCGCACATCGCGGTCATCCACGAAATCGACGAAGTCGACGGCATCAGCTTCATCGCGATGGAACTGCTGCGCGGCGACAAAGTGAGCGCGCTGACGGCGCGCGGGCCGGTCTCGCCCGCACGCGCCCTCGATCTCGCGATCGAAATTGCGGAAGGCCTCGCGCGCGCGCACGACAAAGGGATCGTCCACCGCGATCTCAAGCCGTCGAACGTGATGCTGACCGAGGACGGCCATGCGAAGATCATCGACTTCGGCCTCGCCAAGCTCGTCGACGCACTGAGCGGAGACAGCGACGGGCTGACCGCGATCAAGCACGAGACCGGTCCGGGCGTCGTGCTGGGGACGGCGTCTTATATGTCGCCGGAACAGGCGACCGGCGCCAAAACCGATCACCGCAGCGACGTCTTCAGCTTCGGCATCCTCCTGTACGAGCTCCTGACAGGGCGTCCTCCGTTCCGCGGCAAGACCGGCGTCGACACGATGCATGCGATTCTTCACGACCCGCCGCCGCCGCTGCCCGCGCTCGGCAGCGCCGCGACGACCGAAGCGTCCGCGGACGTGACGCGGATCATCGAGAAGTGCCTGGCGAAGGATCCTGCCGAGCGCTATCAGGGCATGCGCGACATCGTTGTCGATCTGCGCGCTGCGCGGAGGCGGCTGGAGTCGTCCGCGGTCCGGCCGATCCCGGCGACGCATGCTGCAACGACGCGCGAGGGGCTCGTGCATGCGCAGCAATGGGTCTACTACGGCGTCGCGATCGTCGTCGTTCTTCTCATTGGATTCGGCGCGCTCAGGTCGCGCCTGACGAAGTCGGAGGCGCCGGGCGCGGCGGGCGCGTCCGCCGCGGGCGCCAGACCGTCCGTCGCTGTGCTCTACTTCGAGAACAACACGGGCAATCCACAGCTCGACTGGCTGCGAACGGGTCTCACCGACATGCTGGTCACGGATCTGTCGCAGTCGCCTGACGTGGAAGTCCTGCCGACCGATCGGCTCGTCCAGATTCTGAGCGACCTGCATCGGCAGGACGACAAGACGATCTCGTTCGACACGGTGCAGGAAGTCGCGAAACGGGCGGGCGTGAAGACCGTGCTCGTCGGCAGCTACGTCAAGGCGGGCGACACCATCCGCATCAACACCCGGCTGCAGGAAGCGGCCAGCGGGAAGATCGTCACCGCCGAGCGGGTCGAAGCGCTGGGCGAGTCGAATCTGTTTCCGACCGTCGACGACCTGACGAAGCGGATCAAAGCGAAATTCGCGCTGCCCGGCGGCGACCCCACGAAGCCGCTGCTCAATTCACCGACGACGATCACCACGACGACGGGCACAGCCATCGACCGCGACTTGAAAGACGTGACGACGTCGTCGATCGAGGCGTATCGCGAATACGCCACCGGCATCGCGCTGCACGAGCGCGGGCACGATCGTGAGTCGGTCGCTTCGTTCGAGCATGCCGTGCAGATCGATCCCGCCTTCGCGATGGCGTGGGCAAAACTCGGGATCGTCGAAAGCAATCTCGGACATGGAGCGCGCAGCCGCGAATGCGACGCGCGCGCGTTCGAGCACGTCGATCGCCTGACCATGCGCGAGCGGCTGTATGTCGAAGCCATTTACTACCAGGACCACGTCGACACCTTCCAACGAAGTATCGACACCTATAAGAAAGCGATCGAGCTCTTCCCCGACTTCGCATCGGCCAAGCACAACCTGGCGCTCTCGTACATCCAGACCGGCCGGGATCGCGACGCGATTCCCCTGTACGAGGATCTGCTCCGACGCGGCATGGTCTTCGCCCAAACGTACATCCAGCTCGCTCAGGCGTACGCGCGTCAGGGCGATCTGCCGCGCGCCGAGGCCACCATGCGCGCCTACGTCCAGGCCAATCCCGACAGCGCGGACGGCTATACGGGACTGGCGCAGATGCTCGCGCAGGCCGGCAAGTTCGACGACGCAATTGCCGCCGCCGACAAGGCGGCCGCGTTGAACACCAACGAAGGCGGGCCGCGGACTCTCAAGCACAACGTCTTCGTCGTCCGCGAGGACTGGGCAGCAGCCGAGGCCGTCGCGCGCGAGGAGCACCAGAACGCCGACGCGCGGATCAAGAACATCGGCGCCATCAACCTTGCAAACGACCGCTTGTATCGCGGCCGCTCGGCCGAGGCGCGCGAT
>DASQHH010000406.1:0-2163 GCA_035632195.1 Vicinamibacterales bacterium | reverse complement strand
ACCGCGCCCGCAAGCACGATTGCCGAAATGCCGAACACGACTCTGAACCTCATCTCTCCCTCCTCCAGGCGCCGTTCTCTCTTGTTGGACAGGGGGGACGCGACAAAGTTACATGCGGTGACATGGCTGAGGGCTAATGGGGAACGGCCTTGAACCGCTGCACACGCTTTCCTTCGTACGTCTCGCCTATATAGAGGTTGCCGGCGGAGTCGGCGGCGAGGTTGTGCGCGCCGTAGAATTGTCCGGTCTGGTGGCCGGCGCCGCCGAAGGCATCGACGACCTCGAGCGTGTCGCGGCGAAGCACGTAGACCAGCTGATTCGTGCCGTCGATCACGATGAGAAACGCCTGCTGCGGATCGGCTGAAAAGGCGATGTCCCACACCGAGCCGCTGCCGAACGTCTGCTTCGCGACGAACGCCTCGCGCACGAACGTGCCGTCCTTCCGGAAAACCTGAATCCGGTCGTTGGTCCGGTCGCAGACATAGACGAGTCCGTCGTTCGCGATGCGCACGGCATGGACGATGCGGAACTGAGGCGCCGGCGGACCGTTCGGGTCGTACTGGCTCGGTTTGTCCTCGTGCTGCACCGCGCCGTTGAATGGGCCCGGCAGCTTTTCGCCCGCGCGCGTAAACCATCCGTCATCGGGACGTCTGCCGTATGCGCCCCAATGGCGCTTGTACGCGCCGGTGTCGGCGTCGAAGACGATCACGCGATGATTGACGTAGCCGTCGGCGACGTAGAGCTCGCGCGCCGCCTCGTCGACGACCATGTTGGCGGCGCCGCCGAGGTTCGCGGTGTCGTTGCTGCCGCGGTTCTCGCCCTTGCGGCCGATCTGCCGCAGAAACCTGCCGTCGATCGTGAATTCGAGAATCTGCGCGTCTTTGTCACCGCCGCCGCCGAGCCACACGTGGTCGCGCACGTCGACGTAGATGCCGTGTTCGAGGTCCGGCCATTGATACGACGGATCCGGCCCGCCCCACGACTGCAGCAGCGTCCCGTCGCGATCGAATGCGAGGACCGGCGGCGCCGCCTTCCAGATCGATCGCGTCTCGTTCGGCTGCAGCGTCGACGGCCGATGGGTGAGCCAGACGTGATCGTGCCTGTCGACGGCGATGCCCGCGACCGCGCCGAGGATCCAATGGTTCGGCAGCGGCTTCGGCCAGAAGGGATCGACCTCGTAGCGGGGAACGGATGTCATCTGTGTCGCTCGGCTGAAGCCTCGCGCTCCGCCCATGGAGACTATCGCTGCCAGCACCAGAACGGAGCGCGAGGCTTTAGCCGAGCGCACGGTCACCCGCGTGAGACCAGGATGGGTGACGTCAGTTCGCTCAGCCGCCGGCGCTGCCGGCCGTCCGCGTCGAAGTTCGCGGGGTCGAGCCAGGTCCGGAACGCGCGGTCGAGCGCGGGCCATTCCTTGTCGATGCACGCGTACCACGCCGTGTCGCGGTTGCGGGCCTTGTCGACGCGCGCCTGGCGGAAGATGCCCTCGTACGAGAAGCCGAAGCGCTGCGCCGCAGCGCGCGAGGCGGTGTTCAGCGAGTGGCACTTCCACTCGTAGCGCCGGTAGCCGAGCGTGAACGCGCGCTGCATCATCAGGTACATCGCCTCGGTCGCCTCGATCGTCCGCTGCAGCTTCGGCGAGTAGTGGATGTGGCCGACCTCGATCGAGCCCGACGGCGGATCGATTCGCAGAAAACTCGCCACGCCGATCGGCGCGTTCGTCGCCGCGTCGACGATGGCGTGAAAGAACGGATCGCTGCGGCTCGTGACGTCCGTCATCCAAGAGGTGTACGCGTCGAGGGTCTGAAACGGACCGTAAGGCAGATAGGTCCAGCTGACGCCTTCGCGATCGAGCGCATCAGCGGCGAACAGCGCGCGTGCATGCCGCGCAGCGTCGAGCGGCTCGACACGGCAAGTACGACCGACCATCACATCGCGCGAAGGCCGCGGCGGCGGCGTCCAGTTCGGGACGGGCTCGCCAAGATTCACTGTGTGTCTTTTTTCTCCGATAGCAACGGCGCCGTCGGCGTTACCGCGGGCGTCAGACGTCCGTTCTTCGCGTACGTCAGCAGCTTCTCGCGGGTGTCGGCAATGTCCAGATTGCGCATCGTCAGCTGGCCGATGCGGTCGTGGGGAGTAAAGAACGCCTCGCCTTTCTCCATC
>DASQHH010000405.1:0-7882 GCA_035632195.1 Vicinamibacterales bacterium | reverse complement strand
ATGCTGGAGTGGGGTGTTTGCGCCTGTTTCTTTTCGTTGTCTGCCTGATCAGCTTCGGTCACAATACGTCCGGAGGCGGGGATGCTCAGACTGCTGAAGCTGATGGCCTGTTTGGCGGCCGCGATGCTCGTCACGGTGACGCTGACGGCCCAATCGAAGATCGACGTCACCGGAAAATGGCTGTTCAACGTCGAAACCGGTGCGGGCGGCGGGACCCCGACCGTCACGCTGAAGCAGGACGGGGAGAAACTGACCGGACATTACTCGTCGCAGACGTTCGGCGAGGTCGACGTGACCGGCAGCGTCAAAGCCGACAAAATTGAGTTCTCGTTCTCGGCCGATGCGCAGGGAACCGCGCTGAAAGTGACCTACAGCGGCACGATCGAGAGCAAGGACGCGATGAAAGGGAAAGTCGACCTCGGAGGGATGGCCGAAGGCACTTTCACCGCGAAGCGTCAATAACGCGCCGCCTTGACCCTCAACGACCGCGCTGCCGGCGACATCACCGTCATCGACGTGACCGGACGCATCACGATCGATGACGGCGCCGACACGTTCCGCGACCGCGTCCGCGCCATCGTGCGCGACGGCCGCGTGAAACTGGTGCTGAATTTCAAGGACAGCAGTTACATCGACAGCACGGCGCTCGGCGAAATCGTGCGCGCCTACACGAGCGCGACGCGCAAAGGGGGCACGGTGAAGCTGCTGAACGTCCCGCCCCGCGTGCACGAACTCCTGGTCGTCACGCGTCTCCTGTCGGTCTTCGACCTCTTTGACGACGAGACCGAAGCCGTCCGCAGCTTCGGCACCCCTCGCAACTGACACCGTAAGTAGCTGATTCTGCAATTGTTAAGCTGCGAGGCCCAAATCGGACCAATCCGCACGTACGCTGGCAGTTGACATTGCAATTTGTAATATGTATATTGCCAATTGCAATGACGCTGGGAGAAAAAGTCCGGTCGCTGCGCCGCGTCGAAGGCGAGCTGCGCGGGCTGGGACGCGAAATGAGCCAGCAGGATGTCGTTCGCGCGATGCGCGAAGAGCTCGATGCCGCGCTCAGCCAGTCGTACCTCTCGCAAGTCGAGAGCGGCGCTCGGCCGCACCTGACCAGCGGCACGCGCGAGCTGCTCGCGCGGTTCTTCAAGGTCCACCCGGGATATCTCGTGAGCGACCCGCCCGGGTTCTCGACCGAGCTGACGACGAACCTGCGGACCTCGGAAGGGCCGCTGGACGAGTGGCTCCGCGCGGGCGCGGAGACGTTCGAAGGCGACGCGGACCTGCAGAACGCGCTGCAGCGTCTCGCGGATCACGACGACACGCGGAAGTGCCTCATCCTGCTCGGCGCGATCGTCGACACGCCGGGCCTGGCCGATCGGTTGTTCGACGCTCTGAAGCCGGTGAACTCATGAGGGCGCGCCATGCCGACAACATGGACGACGATTTATCTCGTCTGCTTTTTGCTGGGATTCTCGCTGAGTGCCGTCTCCTGGCTGCTGGGAGTGATCGGCCTGCACCTGCCGCACCTGCACGCGCACGGCGCGCACCTGCACGGCGGCCATCAGGTGGGCACGGTGCGCGGGGGACACGCGCACGACGGACACGCGCACGGTGACGGCGGACCGGGCTTCTTCAACTTCTCGACGGCGACCGCTTTCCTCGCGTGGTTCGGCGGCGCCGGGTACTTGCTGACGCGCTATTCGAGCGTCTGGCCCGTCGCCGGACTGCTGCTGGCGGTCGCCGTCGGCGTCGCCGGCGCGGGCGTCGTCTTCGCCTTCATGGCGCGGGTGCTGTACTCGCCGCACGAGAACCTGGATCCCGATGACTACGACGTCATCGGGCTGCTCGGCACGGTCAGCACGCCGATTCGCGCGGGCGGCACCGGCGAGGTTCTGTTCACGCAGGCCGGCGGCCGGAAAGTCACCGGCGCGCGCAGCGAAGACGGCGGGGCGATCGAGAAGGGCGTCGAGGTCGTGATCACGCGGTACCAGAAGGGTCTGGCGTACGTCCGGACGTGGAAAGAGATGGCGGAGTAACGGAGCGCGAGCTCTTAAGCGAGCGCTGGAGGTGATGCGATGGACTTAGGTATTTCGCCCGGCATGGGCATCGTCGTGGCGTTGATGGTCATCGCGATCATCTTCCTCACGAGCGTGCTCGCGACCATGTATCGGAAGGCGGGCCCGCACGAAGCGCTCGTGGTGTACGGCTTCCGCGGGACCCGCGTTGTGAAGGGGCACGGAACGGTCATCCTCCCGATGATTGAAGCGTGCCGGCAGCTGTCGCTGGAGCTGATGTCGTTCGACGTCGCGCCGGTGCAGGACCTGTACACCAAACAGGGGGTCGCTGTGACGGTCGAAGCGGTCGCGCAGATCAAAGTGAAATCGGATCCGGTATCGATCCAGACGGCGTCGGAGCAGTTCCTGACCAAGTCGCCCGATCAGCGCGAAGGGCTGATCCGCCTGGTGATGGAAGGCCACCTGCGCGGCATCATCGGCCAGCTGACCGTCGAAGAGATCGTCAAGCAGCCGGAGATGGTCGCCGACCGCATGCGCTCCACGTGCGCGGACGACATGAGCAAGATGGGCCTCGAGGTCATCTCGTTCACGATCAAGGAAGTCCGCGACAAGAACGAGTACATCGTCAACATGGGCCGGCCCGACATCGTCCGCATCAAGCGCGACGCGGACGTGGCGGCGGCTGAGGCCGATCGCGACACGGCCATCAAGCGCGCAGAGGCGATGCGCGCGTCTGCGGTTGCGAAGGCGCAGGCCGACCAGGAGCGCGTGCTCGCGGAGACGCTGTCGCAGGCGAAGCAGGCCGAGGCGCAGCGCGACCTGGACGTGAAGAAGGCGCAGTACGTCGAGCTGGTCAAGAAGCAGCAGGCGCAGGCCGACAAGGCGTACGAGATCCAGACCAACGTGATGCAGCAGCAGGTGACGGCAGAGGCGGTGCGCGTGCAGCAGATCGAGCGCGAAGCGCAGGTCAAGGTCCAGGAAGCGGAAATCAACCGGCGGGAAAAAGAACTGATCGCGACCGTGCTGAAACCCGCGGAAGTCGAGCGTCAGCGGATCGAGACGCTGGCCAACGCCGAGAAGCTGCGCCTGTCTGTCGAAGCCGAAGGCCAGGCATCGGCGACGCTCGCGAAGGGCCAGGCCGAAGCGGACATCATCTTCAAGAAGGGCGAGGCCGAAGCGAAGGCGATGAACGTGAAGGCCGAGGCATTCCAGGAATACAACCAGGCCGCGGTCATCGACAAGCTGTTCACCAGCTTGCCGGAGATCGTGGCGGCGCTCGCGACGCCGCTCAGCAAGGTCGACAGAATCACCGTCGTGTCGACCGGCAACGGCAACTCCGCCGGCGTGGACAAGATCACCGGCGACATCACGAAGATGGCCGCGCAGGTGCCCACGCTCTTCGAAGCGCTCTCGGGCATGAACATGTCGCAGCTGCTGTCGAAGGTCAGACAGATCGGGGACAAGGCGGATAAACCGGAGTTGAAATCGTAGGAAGGAGCGCGAGGCTTCAGCCGAGCGTCTCAAGGAGCTGTTATGGGACTGTTGGATCGCGTCAGCACGTTGATTCGCGCGAACCTCAACGACCTCGTCGACAAGGCCGAGGACCCGTCGAAGATGATCAAGCAGGTGATTCTCGACATGGAGAACCAGCTGCTGCAGGTGAAGACGCAGGTCGCGATTTCGATCGCCGACCTGCACATGCTCGAGAAGAAAGTGCAGGAGCAGACCGAGAAAACCGGCGAGTGGATGCGCAAGGCGGAGATGGCCGTCGACAAGGGCCAGGACGACCTCGCGCGCGCGGCGCTCGAGCGCCACAAGAGCGCCGGGCGCATGAGCGAGAGCTTCGCGCAGCAGGTCGAGGATCAGCGGGGGCAGGTGGTGACGCTGAAGTCGGCGCTCGCCAAGCTCGAAACCAAGCTCGCCGAAGCGCAGTCGAAGAGCGACATGCTGATGGCGCAGCACCGCCGCGCCCGCGCGCTCGGCAAGGCCAGCGACGCGCGGATGGCGATCGGCAGCCGTTCCACCATCCGCACGTTCGAGCGGATGAAAGAGAAGATCACGGTCCACGAAGCCGTCAGCCAGGCCAAGCACGAAATGGCCGGCGACGACGTCGAGGATCGCTTTGCGCAGATGGAGCGCGACGACGAGGTCGACAAGCTCCTCGCGGAACTGAAAGCCAAGAAGGCGACGGCCTGAAGGAGCGGAACGATGGCGCTTCGACCTCTGATCGCAGCGATACCCCACGTGGGAGGATCCATCGAAGCGATTGTGACGGAGCCTGCGGGGACGATCAACGAACGCCGGTTGCAGTTCATGTTTGCCGAACTGCACCGGCAGATGCGGGTTCTCGACGGATCGGCTATCGACGAGGACGTACTCGAGACGGAAGCGTGGCTCGACCTCGTCAAGCAGGCCGTCGCGCGCGCCATCCTTTCGTCCGACACCACACGGCTGAGCGCGATCGCCCGGATTCTCGCCGCTGCCGCGACGGGCAGATTCCGGCTGCCGGACCGCTCGGGCAAGGGCCGCTCGCGAGCAGCCCCTGCCGACCCGGTTACTGCTGAGACGTCGTCTTCGCTGTGACCTTCCGGTGCGCGTCGAAGAATTCGACCGCTCCGGCGAGGTTCGGCGCGACGACGCTGCCGTGGGTGCCGCCGGGCACTTCCAGGTACTTCACCTCGACGCCCAGTTCCTTCATCTTCGCGACCATCGTCCGCGAGCCGCTGACGTTCACGGTCGGGTCGTTGTCGCCGTGAACGACGAACTCCGGGATGTGCTTGAACTGCTCGATCGTCGCGGGCTGGCCGGATCCTGAGAACGGCGCAATCGCCGCCCATACGTCGGGATACTTCGCAGCGACCTTCCACGTGCCGATGCCGCCCATCGAGTGGCCGAGCAGGTAGACGCGGTTCTCGTCGATCTTGTACTGCTGCTTCACGTGTGCGAGCACTTGCATGACGTCCTGCTCGCTGAACTCTTGCGTCCGGCGGGTGGCGGGGTCGGCGGGCGGATTGCCGAGTCCCCAGCCGTACGATCCGTCGACGCGGTAGCCGAGCGGCGCCGCGATGATGTATCCGTGCTGCTCCGCGAGGACGGGCAGTCTGCCTTCGTAGCCGGTGAAGAACGCGTCCTCGGTGCCGCCGAGGCCGTGCAGGGCGACGATGAGCGGAAACGCCTTGGAGCCGTTGTAGCTCGCAGGCACGTACATGTGGTACGGAAGCACTTCGTTGCTTACTCCGGGGGCCCCTGCCCCCCGGCTCGAGGTATCGAGCGTGTAGTGGCGCTTGAAGTCGCCCGTCTTCCTGGCGAACGGATCCTGCTTCGCTTTCACAGCCGCCGCAACGCTCTCGGCAGACGCGAGATCCGTGTCCGGATCGAACGTCCGCAGCTCCAGGCGTCCGCGGTTGACGTTGCGCATACGGTCGACCGGGAACAGGATCTCGGCGCGCAGGCTCGCGGGCGCCGTCTTCGCCGCAGCCTCGAGCTTCGCGACGGTGTCGTCCAGCCCCCTGCGCAGCGCGATCGTCAGCGTTCCGGCGCCGAGCGAGTCCGAACCGTTCATGACTTCGACAGCCAGCAGATAGCTGCCGTCGGCCACGTCGTGCATGTCCAGCTCGAACGCGTAGGGCGACTCGCGCAGGTCGCGCGCGACGCCGTCGAACGTGCCCAGCTCCTTGACCACCACCGGCGGCGCCGGCTGCTGCCCCGGCGCAGGCGGCGCGGGACGCTTGCGCAGCGACACCTTTGCGGTCAGCGTCTGCTGCAGGACGATCGACGGCTGGTAAATCTGCTCGAGCCGGACCGGATACGGCTTCGCGGAGTCGGCGACGACGTGGTCGGTGCGCAGGACGAGCGAGCTGCCGAAGTCCAGCGCGTCGGTCCACTGGCGGCCGCTGAGAAGCGCGTTGCCCTTTGCGAAGAGCCGCCGCAGCTCGCCGTTGTGTCCAAGCCGGCTCGCCTCGGCGATTTGCGCGTCGAGCGCGTCGATCTGCGCCTTCAGCTCGCCGGCTGGCTTGACGGTGTTCTTGCGGGTCGTGTACCCGACGCGGACCGAGGCGAGGCTCGTGAGCGCCTGGGCATGCGCGGGCGACGGGGTGAACGCGAGCGCGCAGATCAGAACGAGGCAGCGCTTCATCGGTGAATCTCCCGGGCAGAATCCTACACGATGAAGCGCGGCCCGCGTGAGCTATCGCATCGAGGGGTTCGCCGCTTTCGCGGCGGCTGCGGCTGCCGGCGCTGGATGGAAGCCGTAGACGAAGTCCTTGAACTCGGAGTGCAGGAAGTCGGCGCCGAACTTGTACTGTTTCATCTCGCTGAACGCGCGATCGGCCGTCCAGCTGTCGGTCGTCATCCGGTAGGCTGCGGTCATGACGCCCGTCCGGTGACGTCCGCCCACGCAGTGGACGTACACCGGCTGACTGGCGGGATCGTCGACCACGGCGAGGAACTTCGCGACTTTTTCGGGCGACGGCGTTTCGTGCGTGCTCATCGGGATGGCCACGAATCTCATGCCGAGGCCGCGCACGATGCCGGCCTCTCTCGGATCCGTATCGTCATCGGTCAGGTCGATGACCGTCTTGACGCCGAGCGCCTTCAGGTCCGCGTAATCGCGTCCCTCCGGCTGCCCGCCTCGATAGTAGTGATCGTCGACCCGGCCGAAGTTGTCGATCCGGATGTTGGCGAGCGCGGCATCGGCCGTTGCCGCGTGACCGGCCGCCGGCATCGCGAGCGTCAGGCCGAGCAGTATCGCAGCCGCAGAGGTCCGCAGGTTTCGTCCGCGCACGAGGCACCCTCCAGAGAGAACGGTTATGGATGTGGTCAAAAAAGAGCCGCCGTTCGAGCGGCATAAAGGAATCTTTCAACAGCGATGCCACGGCGCAGTGCCGTTTTTGCGTGGGTATTGCCGCTGAGGTGTCGCTCCAGGCGCGGCCCGGCTGTCGCACTCAGAGACGTCCTCGGCGGCTCATCCTTCCTCGGCGAGCGCTGCTGCGTGCTGCGCCAGGAACGCCACCCGCTGATCGAAGTTCGCGAACCGCTGGTCGGTCGTCTGTCCCTTCGCGAACCGGTAATAAATCTGCTGGATGACGGCCGCGATCTTGAATACGGCGAAGACTTCGTAGAAGCGGATGCCTGACAGATCGCGGGTGGACTTCAACGCGTAGCGCTCGACAATCTCGTCTTTCGTGAAATAGCCCGGCCGGTCGATGACGGTCGTGAGCGCGTCGCGCTGCGACGGCGGCGCCGTCGGCGACCAGTACGCCAGCAGGATCCCGAGGTCAACGAGCGGGTCGCCGAGCGCGCACATCTCCCAGTCGAACACGCCGACGAGCCGCGTGATGTCGCGCTCGTCGAGCATGACGTTGTCGAGTTTGAAATCGCCGTGCACGACGGCGGGCGGGGACGGCGGCGGCGGCAGATGATCGCGCAGCCACGCCGACAGCGCGTCCATCTCGGGCAGCGCGGTCGTCTGGGATCGCTGCCAGCGCTCCGTCCAGCCCTTGACCTGCCGCTCGACGAAGCCCGCCGGCTTGCCGAGACTGCTGAGCCCCGCTTTCTCGACGTCGACTGCGTGCAGCCCGGCCATCGTGTCGACCAGCGACGCGCTCAACCGCCGTCGCGCGTCGGGATGCTGCAGCGCCGGCGGTTCCTCCGTGCGGACGACGCTGCCGGTCCGGCGCTCCATGACGTAGAAAGGCACGCCGATGACGGAGAGGTCGTCGCAGAGGACGTACGCGCGCGGCGCCAGCGGAAACACCGGATGGATCGCCGACAGCCATCGGAACTCGCGCGCCATGTCGTGGGCAGTCGGCGCGACAGGGCCGCGCGGCGGCCGCCGCAGGACGAGGTCGACCCTGCCGAACCGGAGGCGG
>DASQHH010000404.1:0-5109 GCA_035632195.1 Vicinamibacterales bacterium | reverse complement strand
GAGTGGGATCCCGAAGAGTTCGGAGTATGAGTGATGGAGCGCGAGGCGTCAGTCGGGCGACTTGAACGGAGCGCGAGGCTTTAGCCGAGCGAGACAATGACCTCTGACACCCAACGCGTCGCCGAGTCGATCGGCGTGCCCGTGGCGCGCCGGCATATTTTTCTGTGCTGCGACCAGACGAATCCCAAGTGCTGCGAGAAGGAGCGGGGCCTCGCGGCGTGGGAATTCCTCAAGCGGAGGCTGAAAGAGCTCGGGCTCTCCGAGCAGGGCGGCATCCTGCGGACGAAAGCCAACTGCCTGCGTATCTGCGAAGGCGGGCCCATTGCCGTCGTCTATCCCGAAGGCGCCTGGTACGCCGGCTGCGATCCGCCGGTCCTCGAACGCATCATCCAGGAGCACCTGGTCGCAGGCCGAGTCGTCGACGACCACCTGATAACCACGCACCCACTAGGCCCTCGATAGGACAGGGCGCGCGGGGACTCCTGTTGACATCACACAGGAGAATCGCTACGCTCCTGTGGTCGTCACACAGGAACATGGGCGAGGCGAAGTCCGACATCCTGCAGGGCACGCTGGATCTGATGGTGCTGCAGACGCTCGACGCGATGGGACCGCAGCATGGCTACGGCATCGCGAGGCGGATCGAGCAGATCAGCGAGGACATGCTGCAGATCAACCAGGGCACGATCTACGCATCGCTGCTCCGGCTGCAGCAACGGCGATGGGTGTCCGCGGCATGGGGCACATCCGGCAACAACCGGCGCGCGAAGTTCTACACGATCACCCGCCCGGGCCGAAAGCAGCTCGCCGCCGAGGCGGAGCACTGGACCCGGATCGCCGGCATCATTGGCCGTCTGTTGAAGCTTGCGGAACGGTAGGGTGCATGCTGACGCGGCTCTTCGTGCTCGTTTCCCGGCTCCGGGCAGCGTTTGGCGGCACGCGGCTGGATGACGATTTCGATCGGGAAGTGGCGTCACACATCGCGATGGCCACCGATGACAACATCAGCCGCGGCATGACCCCCGACCAAGCGCGGCGCGCGGCCATCGTGCGGTTTGGAGGCCGGGCGCAGATCGTGGAGCAGCGGCGCGAGGACCGCAGCCTGCTGTTCGTCAGCACACTCTGTCAGGATGTCCGCTACGCAGTGCGATCGTTCCGCCGAAGCCCCGGCTTCACGCTGCTCGCGATCGCGACGCTGGGCATTGGCGTCGGCGTCAATGCGACCGTGTTCACGCTGTTCGATGCCGTCGCTCTGCGCGGGTTGCCGGTCAGGGAGCCGAACTCGCTCGTCAGGCTCGCCCGATCGTTCCAGGGAGGCGCGCGCGGCGATGCGGTGTATGCGTTCTCGCTCGACGAATCTCAGGCATTTCGTTTAGGCGCGCGCACGCTCAGCGCCGTCGTTGCCGCCAGCTGGCCGCTCCGCGTCACGTACGAGGCCGGCACCATGAACGGGCAGGTCGTCTCGGGCAACTACTTCTCCGAGCTTGGCGTCCGTGCCGCCGCCGGCCGCCTGCTCATCCCGGACGACGAGCGAACGGCGCGCGCGGTGATCGTGTTGAGCGCGTCCGCATGGCGTCAGTGGTTCGCAGCGGATCCACGGATCGCGGGACGATCGGTTCGCCTCAACGACACCACGTTCACGATTGCGGGCGTCGCGGCGGACGAGTTCATCGGCACCGGCAATCCGCCGCAGGTCCCGGATTTCTGGGCGCCGCTGACGCTGCAGCCGCAGCTCGCGCCTCAATCCGACTGGATTCGGGCACCTCAGATCCGCCCACTTCAGCTGCTCGGCCGTGTCGCCTCTCACGAAACGGCGGCGTCCGTAGGCGCCGAGCTGACCGTTCTGGTGCATGCGCTCGATACCGAATCGGGTCTGATGCACACCATCGCCATCACGCCCGAGCCGGCGACCTTCTTCGGCGGCACGAACGACCTTCGTTTCCGCGCGTTCGCTACGCTCGTCATGACCGTCGTGGGGATGGTCCTGCTGATCGCCTGCGCGAACCTGAGCAACATGATGTTCGCAAGGGCGGCGAGCCGTCGCCACGAGCTCGCGGTCCGGCTGGCTATCGGCGCGAGTCGAGGGCGCGTGGCGCGGCAGTTGCTGACCGAGTCGCTTCTTCTCGCTGCGGGAGGCGGCGCGGCGGGCTTTCTCCTGTCGGTCTGGGGTTGCCGGTGGGTGTGGACCCGGATCATGGAAGCCGTGCGGGGGTTCATGAACACCCAGTCGGCCTTTGCCATCGTGCTCGAACCCGACACACGCATCTTCGTCTACACCATTGCGGTGTCGGCGGCAGCCGGAGTCGCCTTCGGCGTCTGGCCGGCGGCGCGGTTTTCGAAAGCGGACGTCGGCGGCGGCCTCAAGGACGACGCGATGCGAGTGGGTGGCGCGATCGCGCGTTCACGAATGCGCGGCCTGCTCGTGGCGGCGCAGGTTGCGGCCTCGCTCGCGCTGCTTGTCTCAGCCGGCCTGCTGGCGCGCGGCGTCGCGCGATCGGAGTCGAACGATCCCGGCTTCGCGGAGTCACGAGTCTTCGCGGTGTACTTCAACCACGGAACCGATCCCGCTGCCGCCCTTCGGCTGCAGCAACGGGTGTTCGAACGTGTGCAATCAGCGCCCGCCGTCGCGTCTGCCGCGTACGTCCAGCGCGTACCACTCGCTGCCACGTGGTCGCTGCCGGTCGCCGACGCCGATGCGCCGGAGCACGTCGAGTACACGCTGGCAAACTTCGTCTCACCCGGCTATTTCGAGACGATGGGCCTGTCGATCGAGCGCGGTCGCGCCTTCGTCGAGCCGGAGCCCGAAGGCGGCGCAATCATCAGCGCGGCGGGCGCGCGACTGATGTGGCCCAACGCGGATCCAATCGGCCGTCGGGTTCGCCTGTCGACGAGCCAGGCCCGCGTTCCCGATCTCCACGATTTCGTCATCGTCGGCGTCGCACGCGACGCAAACACCGCCAACATCTCGCGCCGCGATCCGATGTACATCTATCTGCCGAGGCGCGCGACCGATCGCGGCGAAATCCTGTTCCGCGCGGCGGGAGACACGACGTTGGCTCTCGCGTCCGTGCGCGCAGCCGTCGGCGGAGTCGATCGCACGCTGCTGCCCGCGCTCCAGGTCATCAGCCTCGACACGTACGCACGATCGCAGACGGTGCTGACGAAGACGCTCTCGGAAGTCGCCGCGGTGCTGGCAGCGATTGCGCTGCTCCTCGCGTCGATCGGCATCTACGGCGTGATGAACGTCCTTGTTGCTCAGCGTGTGCGCGAGATTGGCGTGCGCATGGCGCTCGGCGCCACTGCGGGAGGCGTCGTGCGGACGATGCTCGCCGACGGTTTGCGGCCGGTGATCGCTGGAATCGCCGGGGGGCTGCTGCTGACGTTTGCGATATTGGCCGTGCTGCGCGCCTCGGTGCTCCTCGCGCCCGCGGCGCCTGACCTGCTCTTCGGCGTCGACGCGTTCGATCCGTTGAACTTTCTCGAGTTGTCCGGCCTCCTGGTGGCGTCCGCGCTCACCGCGAGCGCTGTACCGGCGTTTCGCGCTGCCCGCGTGGACCCGATGACCGCGCTGCGTGTGGAGTAATCGTGGCGCCGGGCTCCTCTCGCTCATCGAACTCAGCACGTTTTCTTCGCTGAGTAGCAGCGCCTGATCGTTTGTTGACGTTCGAGTCCGTTCGCGCCAACGGTCCAGCTGTCTTTTCTCAACCAAAGAGTCGATAAAGACTTCTGATCATTTCACGCACATCTTCCGAGCTCTTCATTTTCCCGAGGACGGCTGCTGTTGAATAAGCGCCTGTGGCTCGTCGCCAGTCTTCTTCTGTGTTCCGGCTGCTGCGCGCTCATCTACCAGATCGGCTGGCTCCGTGAGTTCCGGCTGATCTTCGGCGCATCGACGGCTGCGTCCGCCGCTGTGCTCGCCATCTTCATCGGCGGACTCGGCATCGGCGGCCTCGTGCTCGGCGATCGCGCCGACGCGCAGAAGCGGCCCATCCTCTTCTACGCGCAGCTCGAGACCGTCGTCGCCATCTCGGCGGCGGCCACGCCGTTCCTGCTCTCGTTCGTCCGCACGCTGTACATCGCCGCCGGAGGCACCGCCCGCGTCGGACTCTTCTTCGGAACCATAGCCCGCCTGGTCCTGAGCGCGGTCGTCCTCGCGGTCCCGACGATCGCGATGGGCGGCACGCTGCCGGCCGCCGCTCGTGGTGTCACCCGTGCGCGCGACGCCGGGCGCCACGCCGTCGCCACTCTCTACGGCATCAACACGCTCGGCGCCGTCGTGGGCTGCTTCGGCGCCACATTTGTCTTGCTGGAGCTGTTCGGCACCCGGCGCACGTTGTGGCTCGCCGCGGGCCTGAATCTGGTCATCGCGGTGCTTGCGCGCCAGCTCGATCGCTCACTCGACTACGGCGAGCAGGAAACCGCACCGGAGGTCAGAGAGTCGATGGCGCCCGCGACATTCGTCCTCACCGCGTCCGCCATCGTCGGCTTCGCGTTCTTTCTGATGGAGCTGGTGTGGTACCGGATGCTCGGCCCGCTGCTCGGCGGTTCGGTGTTCACCTTCGGCCTCATTCTCGCCGTTGCGCTCGTCGGCATCGGGATCGGCGGACTGTTGTACGCGATGGGATCGGAGGAGCGGCCGGCGACACTGTCCGCATTCGCCTGGTCGTGCCTGCTCGAAGCCATGGCGATGGCGATTCCGTTCGCCCTGGGCGACCGGCTCGCGATCCTCGCGCTCGTGCTGCAGCCACTCGGCCATGCGGCCTTCAACGCGCAGGTGGCGGGGTGGACGGCGGTGACGCTGATCGTCGTCCTGCCGCCGGCGGTCGTCGCCGGCTATCAGTTTCCGCTGCTGATCGCTCTGCTCGGCCGCGGCCCCGCCCGCGTCGGCCGCCAGATAGGCTTGACCTACATCACGAACACGATCGGCGCCATCGTCGGCTCGCTCGCCGGCGGGTTCGGCCTGCTGCCGTGGCTGAGCGCGCCGGGTGCGTGGCGCTTCGTCGGCGCGTGCCTGATTGTCCTCGGCGCCGCCGCGATCTGGCTGACGGCGACGCGCGAGCGTCGCTTTCCGGTCCCGCAGACCGCGGTGGCGGCGGTCACGATCGCGCT
>DASQHH010000403.1:0-4464 GCA_035632195.1 Vicinamibacterales bacterium | reverse complement strand
CTGTTCGATCTGCCGTGTCCTCCTGATCTGGTGACCTGGGCGAAGAAAGCCCAGAACGGCATCCTCTTCGTCAGCGAGGAGCTGGCCACGTTTTTCCAGGAAGAGAAGAAATTCAACACGACGTGGGAAGGCGATTCGGTCGGCATGCTGCGGCTGCTCGCGCTCATCGACAAGCTCGATCTGACCGAGGTGAGCCGGACCGGGGACGCAGCGCGCCGCGGACTCGACGCGCTCGCGCGCGATTTCAAACAGATCGTGAAGCACGTGCGCGGGTACGGCACGATGCTCGGCTTCGACGTCATCCGCGCCGACTGGCGGGACGCGCTGCTGGACCGCGCATTCCGCCGCGGACTCGTGCTGCTGCCCGCAGGCGAGCGCTGCATCCGTTTCTACCCGCGATACGACATCACGCCCGCGGCGCTCGACGAGGCGCTGTCCATCCTGAGGGACGCCATCGGCGACCTGGTCGGCGGCGGCGCGGCCACGGAGGCGCCGACGCCGAAGATCCGGGTCGGCACGCTGGCCATCCCGCTCGACACCGTCGAAGCGGTCGACCTGACCCCGGAGACGTTCGAGACGCTGAAAACCCAGATCGCATCGGTCGAGCAGGAACGCTACGGCGCCGGCGTGCAATATCCGGCGGACGTGCTCCGCGCGGGCCAGCGCCCGCTGCTCCAGTTCCCGCTCGAGACGCTCGAAGCGACGATGGCCAATCCGAAGTCGATCGGCGTCGCGCTGCGCGACAAAGTGTCGGGACGGCTCGTCGCCTACGCGCTCGGCAGCGCGCTCGAGAATCACGACGAGGAGGGCGTCGCCTCGGACCCCCGCTTCGGCGAGAACGACACCTTCTATCTCCACGCGAACGCGACGCTGCCGTCGGTCCAGAACACCGTGGAGCTCGAGAATCACCTGCTCGAACTGCTTCGCGCCCGCGCGGCCGCCGCCGGCTTCTCGTTTCTGTCGACGCTCATCGAAGAGAGCGTCCGCGAGACCGGGCCCGAATGGCTCCGCAACGCGCCGGTCCTCGAGCGGATGGAGAACTATCTCGGAAGCGGAATCACGTTCGTGTACCTGCAGGCGGCGCTTGGCGCCGGCGATTCCGGAAGCCGCTAGAACGCCCGGTCTCCCTCAACGTGCCTCGATGATCGGAACGATCGGGGGGACGCCGATCAAAACCCCGCCGCCAGGAAGCTGCCCACGAGGAGGTCGACGCCGATCACGAAGACCGCGATCGATCCGCAGAAGAGCACGGCGCCGACGAGCGTCCCGGCGCCGCGGCGCACGAACCAGCCGCGCGTGCGCTCGGCCGTGAGGCCGGCGGCAATCGAGCCGCATTCGGCAGCCATCCACCAGCCGCGCCGCGCGCCGCGGAGCCCGCGATCGCCCGCCGCCTCGACGAGGTCGCCGAGCACCCAGTCCCGATCGCCGTCGGGGATGAGCCGCGCCAGCCAGGCGATCGCGCGCGGGACCTCGGCCGTCATGCGCGTTCCAGAATCGTTTCGTAGTCGCGCCAGAGGCGCTTGAACAGCGCGTGCGACTCGCGAAGCGCCCTTAGCCCCGCCGGCCTCACCGTGAAGAACCGCTTCGCCCGCCCGCCGCGCTCCGGAGTGCTGTCGCCGAGGCGCGACGACACCAGCCGTTTCTGTTCGAGTCGCTTCAGGGCGACGTAGACCGTCGCCCGCGACACGTCGCGCCCGCTGCGCGCGCACACCTCTTCCAGGATCGGGATCCCGTACGCGCCGGCTCCGAGACGCAGGATCGCGAGCAGCACGACGTGCTCGAGCTCGCTCAGGTCGGGTCTGGGCACGGAGGGCATTCTGTCAACCCTTTGACGGCGGATCAACGTCTAATGGTTGCGTTGCGAAACTAATTGGTGATTATCTATGGCGATGCAGACCATCGGCGCCGACGTGCGCTACGCCATCCGGACGCTCGTGCGCAGTCCCGTGTACGCCGGGCTGTCCGTCCTGACGCTCGCGCTCGGCATCGGCGCCAACACCGCCATCTTCAGCGTCGTCAACGGCGTCCTGCTGAAGCCGCTCCCTTATCCGCATCCCGAGCGGCTCGAGCTCATCTCGAGCACGTTTCCGCGCCTGAACTTCGACCGCTTCTGGGTCTCGCCGCCGGAATGGGCGGAGTTCAAGGAGCGGACGCGGGCATTCGCCGACGTCGGCGGCTACCGAGCCGGGTCGGTGAACCTGGGCGCGCCGGAATCGCCGCGGCGCGTGGCATCGATGCTCGTGACGCCGGAGCTCATGAGCGTGCTCGGCGTCGCGCCGCTCCGGGGCCGGCTCTTCAACGCCGACGATTCACGCCCCGGCGCCGAAGCCGTCGTCATCCTCTCGTACGCGACGTGGCAGTCTGATTTCGGCGGCGCCGAGGCGACGCTCGACAGCCGCGTCCCCGTGAACGGCGTGTCGACCCGGATCGTCGGCATCATGCCCTCCGGCTACGACGTCCACGACGAGCGCGTCGAAACGTACCTGCCGCTGACGATCGATCCGAAGACGTTTCCCACCAATCGCGGCAGCCACTTTCTGTATCTCATCGGCAGGCTGAGGCCGGGCGTCTCGCGGCAGGCGGCGCAGGCGGACATCGACCGTTTGCTGGACGAATGGGGCAGGTCCGTCGCGCCGAACTTCCACGTGCCGAACCGCATCGCCCCGTTCGTGCATCTGCTCCAGGCGGAGCCGCTGCAGGCGGACGTGGTCGGCGCCGTGGGCACGGCGCTGTGGGTGCTGCAGGGCGCGGTCGGCTTCGTGCTGTTGATTGCGTGCGCGAACCTCGCGAACCTGATTCTGGCGCGCTCGGAATCGCGGCAGAAGGAGTTCGCCATTCGATCCGCCCTCGGCGCGAGCCGCTGGCAGCTGCTGCGCCAGTTCCTGACCGAAGGCGTCCTGCTGGCGCTCGTCGGCGGCGCGCTCGGCGCGGCTTTCGGCTACGCAGGCCTCCGCTCGCTGCTAGCGGGCAATCCCGTGAGCATCCCGCGGGCCCTCGAAGTGACGCTCGACTGGCACGTCCTTGCGTTCACGTTCGCCGTCTCGGTCGTGACCGGGCTGACCTTCGGCATGGCGCCGCTCCTGCACCTGCGCGAGTTCGCCATGAACGTCACGCTGAAGGAAGGCGGCCATCGCGCGACCGCCGGGTCGGCGCGCGCGCGGGTCCGCGGCGGACTCGTCATGGCCGAAGTCGCCCTCGCCGTCGTCCTCGTCGTCGGCGCCGGCCTCCTGCTCCGCAGCCTGCAGAAGCTCATGACGGCGGACGCCGGCTTCGCGCGCGAGCACCTGACGACGTTCGGCATGGTGCTGCCGGCTGCGGCGTATCCGAAGCCGGAATCACGCGTCGCCTTTTTCGATCGTCTGATGGCGCGGCTCAGGGAAATGCCGGGCATCACCAGCGCCGCGACGATGACCGGCCTGCCGCCCAGTCGCGACGTCAACGCCAACGACGTCACCTTCGAGGGGTACACGCCGGGTCCCGACCAGCCGGTCGCCAACGTCGACTACTTTCAGACGATCTCGCTCGACTATCTCAAGACGATGGGCATTCCCGTCGTCAAAGGACGCGGCTTCGAGCGCACCGACGTTGTCGCCGGGCCCGTGGTGCTCGTCAACGAGCAGCTCGAGCAGAAATTCTACGCGCCGCGGCGGCTCGACGCGCTCGGCCACACGGTGCTGGCGTTCTACGGCCCGCTCAATCCGCCGTTTACGATCGTCGGCGTCGTCCGCGACGTGAAACAGGGCGGCATGTCGCGGAAGACCGGCACCGAGCTCTACTTCCTGGACGAGCAGGTCGGCCGCGTGACGAACTTCGCGCCCGGCAGCATGAACGTCGTCCTGCGCACCAGCCTCGCGGATGCGACGCTCGCGCAGATCATCCAGCAGGCGGTGCGCGCGGAGGACCCGCTGCTACCGGTGGTCAAGCTGCGGACGATGGAGCGGGTGTTCGAGGATTCGGCGGCGCGTCCGCGCTTCCTCGCGGAGCTCCTCGGCATCTTCGCTGGCCTCGCGCTGGCGCTGGCCGCGATCGGGACGTACGGGATCCTGTCGTACTCGGTGACGGAGCGCACGAAGGAGATCGGCATCCACATGGCGCTGGGGGCGACGCGCGGCAGCGTGCTCGCGATGGTCCTCGGCCAGGGGATGCGCCTGACGATTGCGGGACTGATTGCGGGCCTCGCCGCGTCATTCGCGTTGACGCGGCTGCTGCAGGCGCAGCTGTTCAACGTGAAGCCGACCGATCCGGTGACGCTCGGCGCCGTGACGGGGTTCATCGCCATCGTCGCGCTGGTGGCGTGCTACGTGCCCGCCCAGCGTGCGACGCGTGTGGATCCGATCGTCACGCTCCGGGATGAATGACGGGCCGACGCGGCGCCTCGGGCATCCGACGCAGCACTCTTGGCAGACGACGAAGGCCCCCGGGCAGCCGACGAATGTCTTTTGGCGCTCGGCGACACACGTTCGG
>DASQHH010000402.1:0-5166 GCA_035632195.1 Vicinamibacterales bacterium | reverse complement strand
GTCTTTGGCCCCGTGCTGGCGGTGACGCCGTTCAGGAGGGAGGACGAAGTGCTCGCGCTCGCCAACGACTCCGAGTTCGGCCTGGCGGCCGGCGTCTGGACGCGCGACATCAACCGCGCCCACACGATGGCCCGGAGGCTCGAATCGGGGACCGTCTGGATCAATACGTATCGCGCCCTGACGTTCAACTCGCCGTTCGGCGGCTACAAGTCGAGCGGCATCGGACGGCAGAACGGCATCGAAGCGGTGTATCAGTATCTTCAGACCAAGAGCGTCTGGACGGAGCTCGGCACCGAAGTCCAGGATCCGTTCATCATGAAAGTCTGAGGGGAGCGGCGCGTCAGCGGTACTCGAACGACACGAGGTCGAGGGACGACCGTCGGGGATACGTGACGACTATTTGATCCCCGTCGCGATGGAACGCGAGCGGCCCCGATTCTCCGCTGCGCACCCGGACGACGCCGCCGGACACCCGCGCGCGCATCTCGACCGAGTCGCCGCCGACGGACCCGAGGTTCACGACGAACGCGACCGCACCCCGCGGGCCGTCGATGAGCGACGTGTACATCCCGGGAGCCGAGCTCGTCAGGGGATCGACGACGCCCGAGCGCGACGCCAGGGCGGCGGCGATCGTTCGTGCGCCGCTGCCGCCCTCAGGCACAGCCTGGCCATCGTCGGTTCCGTTCGCCCAGCGTCCGCGCGCGTATGCCTCGCCGACGAGCGCGCCGACGAGCAGCGCATCGCCTTTGCCGTACTCGTTGTAAACGACGGCTGGTTCTCCGGTGTCATACCGGCCGACGACGGTTCCGGTTGACGCGACCGCATCCATCTTTGCGCCCCAGACCGGGACGTCGACGATCGGGAACGAGTGAGTCCCGTCGGTGTGGAACGTGCCGCGCGACCGGAAATTGAATTTCTTCGTGCGGCTCTGGTACCACGTATCGATTGGTTTCAGCGGCCAGCCGTCGCCGGTGTTCATCGTACGGGAGCGGACGCCGAGGACATCGTCGAGGATTGCCGAGGGCTGGCTGTACTCGTCGAATCCTGCCGCGCCGACCTCGGCCCACAGGTGGCCGCCGCCCCGGACCCAGTCGCGGATCTTCCGCTGGGCCGCCGTGCGCACCTGCGGATCGCTGACGAACAGCACCTGATACTGCGAGAGCAGCGTGTCCTCCACGATGTCCTGCTCCGAGAGGAGGTCTACGTGCAGGTACGCGTGCTTGAGCGCGATGTACAGCTGCTGACGCTCGGGTCCGTAGTACAGCCCTCGCGCCTGCATGATGTCGCTCGCGTTCGCGACGAGCATCGCTGCCCTGGCCGTCTTCACGCGGCCGTCGGCGATCAAATCCTCGAACGGCGCGAGCAGGCGCGTGGCGGTGGCGATGCCGCGCATGTCGTTTTCGTCGGATGCGAGGGCCGGCCCGATGCGCCGCACCGGCCCGTACGTGTACAGGTCGACGTCCCTTGCGCCCTGCATCAGCCATGCGAATATCCGCGGCGCAGTCCGGCCGACAACCGCGTATCCCATCGTCGGCATGTCGTATTTCCGTGCGGCCGCCCGCAGCACGTCGCCGCTGAAGCACACCATGCCGACACCAAGGTCGTTGGTGTCGACCCAGTCCTCCGAGATCATTCCCTGGAATGCGTGCGCGCGCCCGAGCTCGAAGATGTCGACATTGTCCCGGTCCATGTCGTTGCTGTTGCCGAGAAAGCCGAAGTCGGCGGGGCCCGCCTGGAAGTTCGACGAGACGATGCGGGGGTGGGGGTAGGACTTGAGGATCGCGTCGGTGTTGACCCTGGACACCAGCGCGGTGACGTGATTGGCGAACCGCCGGAACCAGTAGAAGCGCCGCGCGTCATTCGCGCTGCGCGGAATCACGGCGCGATCGATGGTCGGCTGAACCCGAGACCAGCTTCCGACGCCGAAGAGCCCGGGTTCGAGACCCTCAGCCTGCAGGTAGCCTTCGAAGTACGTCCGGATCGCTTTGATGCCGAGCCAGCCCGGATCGATCGCCGGCCCGATCTCGTCGCCGGTTATGAACGTGTCCGCAATCTGGAACGACAGCACGTTCCTGAATCTTGCAGCCTGCGCGGCGTGGTCGGCGGCGGCATACTTCGCCGCGATCGCGGGAAACGTGTCGCCGGTGTCGTAGTGCGGGCCCGGCGGAATCATCCCGCACCACGCGCGGAACGACGTGCCGACGAGGCCGCACGCGGGCGCGAGCCGCTGCCAGTCGTCGTCGCGAAGCCCCTCGAAGCTCTCGATGCCCAGCCCGACCGAGTTGACCCCGAGCAGTTGCATGATCCGGAACTCGATTTCGGCGCGGGCGGGCCGCACGTACCCGCCGCCGTAGCGCTGCGGCTCGACGCTGGTGTCCGTGAACACGTGCAGGCGCCGCAGCGGCGTCGCCGCCTTCAGTCCGCGCGTTGCCCGAATGGCCGCGCGAAGGCGGGATCGCGCGAACTCGCCGTCTGTCATCACCGCGTTCAGCCCTGCCAGGCCGCCCGTCGTCGGCATGAACAGCGTCGCGACGAGTCCGCTGCTCAGGGGCTCGTCGACCCGTCGGAACACGCGATCGTCGGATGGACCGATTGCCAGGTCGAAATGCAGGGCTGACGCGTTCCAGGCAACCGTGCCGGAAACGGGCCGGACCGTGAAGTTCACGTTCCATCCGGCGTTGGACGACTTCGGCAGGCGTATCCATTCCGACGGCTCGGATGGCCCATAGGAGGACTGCGGTGCCGGCGGAAACATGCCGACGTCGACGAAGTCCGCGCCGTAGGGCTTGACCTCGGCGCTTACCGATATCCGGTAACGAAAATCAGCCGGGGCGGGGAAGCTCACACGAACGAAGACCGTGCCATCGAACCCGCGATACCGCGACGCGTATTCCTCCGGACTGATCGGTTCCGTCGGCGAGCCGAGCAACGGCGCGATTGCCGGATCCAGGTCGATGTTCTCTCGTCCGCCCCGCTGCGCCGCGACCATGGCGGTCACCGCCAGCGTGAGCGCTGCGAATGCAGCCGGACGGGCGGGGCGTCTCATCAGGGTCATCAAATTTCGCGGTCTCGGCTACCATAGGGTCCTCTGAGGCAGGCGGAGGATTCAATGCGAAAGCTCGCGACTCTCGTCGGTATCGCCGTTCTGGTCGCGCCGCTCAGCGCGCGGCAGCCGGTCCACGCGCGCCACGGTATGGTGGTCGCGATGGAAGCGACGGCGGCCGACGTCGGCGTCGCCGTCCTGCAGAAGGGGGGCAACGCCGTCGACGCGGCGGTTGCCGTCGGCTTCGCCCTGGCAGTCACGCATCCGTTCGCCGGGAACCTCGGTGGCGGCGGCTACATGCTGATCCGGCTTGCCGACGGACGGTCCACGTTCATTGACTTCCGCGAGCGCGCGCCGGAAAAGGCCTCGCGCGATATGTATCTCGACGCGAAGGGCAACCTCACGCGCGACAGCATCGAGGGCTGGCGCTCGTCCGGCGTTCCCGGCACCGTCCGGGGTTTCGAGACGGCGCGGGCGAAGTACGGCAAGCGCTCCTGGGCCGACGACATGGCGCCGGCCATCGAGCTTGCGTCGAACGGATTCCCCGTCAGCTACGCGTTGTCCGAATCGCTCAAGGGATCCCGCAGCCTCGGACGGGATCCCGAGTCCAAGCGCATCTTCCAGAAGAACGGTGCTTTCTACGACATCGGCGACACGCTCGTTCAGCCTGAGCTGGCGAACACGCTCCAGCGCATCGCAAAGAACGGTGCCGGCGAGTTCTACGAGGGCGAGACGGCCGCCCGGTTCGCCGACGAGATGGCGAAGCACGGCGGGCTGATCTCGAAGAGCGATCTCGCGAGCTACAAGGCGATCGAGCGGACGCCGCTCACCGGGCAGTACAAGAACTTCACGATCATCACCGCACCGCCCTCGAGCTCGGGCGGCATCGCGTTGCTCGAGACGCTCGGCATCCTGAACGGCACCGGCTACGAGAAGGGCGGCGCGGGGTCGGCGTCGACGATTCATTACCTCGCCGAGGCGATGCGCCGCGCGTACGCGGACCGCAACACCTACATCGGTGATCCCGCGTTCGTGAAGGTACCGATTGCCGGACTGCTCGACCCCGCGTACCTCGCGAAGCTGCGTGCGTCGATCGATCCAGTGAAGGCGACGCCGAGCGACCAGGTGCGGCCCGGCCAGCCTGTCGGCAGCGAACATCTCGAGACGACGCACTATTCGGTGGTCGACGGCGAGGGCAACGCCGTCGCGGTGACGTACACACTCAATGGAGGCTACGGCAACGGCATCACCGTCCCCGGACTCGGATTCCTGCTGAACAACGAGATGGACGACTTCGCCTCGAAGCCCGGCGCGCCGAACATGTTCGGCCTCGTGCAGGGCGAGGCGAACGCGATCGCGCCGGGCAAACGGCCGCTGTCGTCGATGACGCCGACGATCGTGCTCAAAGACGGAAAGCTTTTCATGACGGCCGGTGCGCCTGGCGGCTCTCGGATCTCCACGGCTGTGGCGCAGGTCATCCTCAACGTCCTCGACTTCGGCATGAACGTACAGGACGCGGTCGACTTCCCGCGCATCCATCACCAGTGGCAGCCCGACAAGCTGTCGCTCGAGCGCAACGTGTCGCCCGACACGGTCGCCCTGCTGCAGCAGCGCGGCTACGACGTCGACTACAACGCCGGCGTCGTCCTCGCGCAGGTCGCGGCGATCGTCAGCGACGGCGGCTGGCTGCAGGGAGCGATGGACGGACGCACGGCGAACGGCAAGGCGGCCGGCTACTGACGCCCGTCACGACAAGAAGTCGCTACTTCAACTCGACGGCGATGCGGTCCGCAGGGCGATCGGACGCGTTCTCTTCCGTGTGCGTGCCCGCGGCGGCCATGCGCGTGTCATCCGCCTTGCCGCCGGATTGATCGTTCAGATACAGCACGACGCGATTCAGCAGGTGCTCGTGCAGCGGGCTCTTCTCGCGCGGACCGAAATGGATCCGAAGCACGCGCACGCGCTCGTTTTCCAGCGCCACCTCGTAGTGCGCGGGATCGACGACGGTCGGGTCGAGCTTCGAGGCCGCGGCCGGCGCGGCGCGCGCGCCCTTCAGATCGACTTCGAGAATGCGGATGGGATGGTCGCTGACGTTCTCGGCGGTGTACGCGCCGCTCGCCGGT
>DASQHH010000401.1:0-1578 GCA_035632195.1 Vicinamibacterales bacterium | reverse complement strand
GCGTTCGAGACCTGGCTGCTGCCGAAGCGCCATGGCGCGCGGTTCGAGGAGGCGCCGCGGCACGAGTACGGGAGCCTCGCGCGCGCGCTGCGGAACGTGCTGCAGCGCATGGACAAGGCGCTCGAGAGTCCGCCCTACAATCTCGTCCTGCACACGTCCCCGTTCTCCGAGGACACGACCGACGTCTATCACTGGCATATGGAAGTGCTGCCGAAACTGACGCGCGTCGCCGGCTTCGAATGGGGGACCGGCTTCCACATCAATCCGACGTCGCCCGAGGAAGCCGCGAAGGTCCTGCGCGCCGTGAGGCTGTAGCAGGCCTGGAGGCCTGCGCTACAAGCTGCGAAGCATCCTCGGCAGCGATTCGAGGAACGTCCGCACCGAGGCGATTTGATCGCGCTCGGAGATGAATTCGAAATCGGAAGCGCCGACGGTCTTGCGCGAAGCCGTCCGCATCGCCGCGTGAATCACCGGACACTCGGCGATGAGCCCGACCAGCGCGGCCCACGCCTCCATGTCGAGGCTCATGATGACGTCGAGCGTCTCGCACGAGCGCCATGGCTCGCCGTCCTGAAGGCTGCGCGTGAGGTCCAGAAGCAGTCCGTCGATCCCGGACTGATCCTCCTCGTCGTCCGATCGCAGCGTCCGCAGGACGTCGATCAGCCGTCGCGCCGTCACGAGGCACACGTCCTGATAGAGGATGCGCCAGCCGATCTCGAAGAGCTCGATCAGGTCCGCGTCGGTGTTTTGCGCGTGCTCGAGGCCAAGATTGCAGGTCGCCGCCGCGGCTTCCGACGCATCGCGCTGTGTGAGCGCACGTCCCTGGACGCTGCATCCCGCCATCAGCGCATTCGCGACAAAGCCGAAAACCTCGAGGTCGCGCGGGGACTGCATCCGCGCTTGAATGCGCGCCAGCCGCCCGGGCTGATCGGCCGCGCCGGTCAGGAGCGCACGGGGAGGTGAAACGACGCCGGCGTCCTGGAGGACGTCCATGACGACGGCGGTCGCGTGGTCGGCAGGATCCGGCGGAAGCTCTTCGTCCGGCGGAGGCGGCGTCCATTCGATGGACCGGAAGTAGGCTGATGCGATTGGGTTGGGCCCGGCGCCTCGAGACAGACGCGCCAGTCGCAGGAACGCGCGCGCATCCGCGGCCGCGAGGTAGCCCTGCCTCTCGCGCCGCTCGTCGCGGTTGGCGGCAACGTCGTACATGTCCTGGTCGCTCGTGCCCAGCAGGTTGTCGAGGCCGTCCAGTTCGAATCCCTCGTTCGAGAGCTCGCGGCATCCGCGCATCACGCGGTTGAAGTAGTGGTGATGCTCGGCATCGAGGTGGATGAGCAGCGTCGTAATCGCGTCCATCGCGTCGCCCCGGCGCGCGTCGACGAGGTACCCGCCAATCTCGACGCCGTCGCGCGCGGTCGCGGCGCGATCGAAGACGCGCACGTGCTGTCCGAGCGCCGCAATCACGAGGTCATCGTCGAGTCCCATCAACTTTTCGGCCGCGACCTCGGCGCCGGCGTCCATCAGCACCTCGAGCCAGAGGCCGAAGCGGTCCGCGTCCAGGCGTTCGCCCGCGCCTAG
>DASQHH010000400.1:0-7605 GCA_035632195.1 Vicinamibacterales bacterium | reverse complement strand
CGGTGAAATACGGCGGGACCGAGCTCTTCGTCGCGGTTCTGGCCAACGCCCTCCACGCTGCCGGTCACGACGTGGTCGTATACGCCAACGGTGATTCGCGTGTGGATTGCGAACTCAAGTGGAAGTACCGGCATGCGCGCTGGCCGATCGCCGATGCGACGATCGCGCCGCTCGAGAACCTCGATCACAACACCTGGGCGGTGCACGACGCGTCGCGCTGGGCAGAGGTCATCCACATCAACGACGCCGTCGGCCTGCCTTCGTCCGCATTCGTCGATCGCCCGGTCGTGCTCACGCTGCACCATCCGCACATTCCCTCGCTGACCGACTTCTACAACGGCTATCCGCGGGTCAGCTATATCGCGATCAGCGCGGCCCAGGCGCGCGCCGAATCGATGCCGCGCGTCGACGTCGTCCACCACGGCATTCCGATCGACTCGTACACGTTTCGCGCGGAGAAAGACGACTACGTCGCCTTCCTGGGCCGGATGGCGCCGTGCAAGGGCGCCGATCGCGCGATCGAGGCCGCGAAGCGCGCCGGCGTCCGCATCAAGCTCGCCGGCGAAGTGCAGCCGGTGTTCCTCGACTACTGGGAGACGAAGGTGCTGCCGCACATCGACGGCCGGCAGGTCGAGTACGTCGGCGAGGCCGACTTCGATCGGAAGAACCGGCTGCTGTCGCGTGCGCGGGCCTGCCTGTTTCCGATCGACTGGGACGAGCCGTTCGGCCTCGTCATGATTGAGGCGATGGCGTGCGGGACGCCGGTGCTCGCGCTGCCGGGCGGCTCGGTGCCCGAGGTCGTGCGCGACGGCGTCAGCGGATGGATCTGTCCCGACGTCGCCGCGATGGCGGAGCGCATCGCCTCGATAGGCGTCGCGCCGGCGTCGTGCCGCGCGTGGGTCCAGGAGCATTTCTCCGTCGACCGCATGACAGCGCGGTACATCGATCTGTATGGTCGACTGATCGGCCGGCCCGCGCGCGTGGAGCAGGCCGCGGCGCGGCGGCGTCCCCAGGCCGGGGCGCTCGACGGTCTTCCAGCGTCCTGACGAGAGGGTCGATGAACGACGTCATCCAGGTCCAGGACCAGTTCTACATTCTCGCGACCGCATCGCGCGCGGGCGACCGCACGGCCGTGCTTCAGCACGACGACACGTTCGCCGTGTTCGATCTGTTCGGTGACATCGGCATGTTCGGCGCGAGCGAGCAGGGCCTCTACCACGAAGGCACGCGCTACGTGTCGCGCTTCGCGATGCGCGTCAACGGCCGCCGGCCGCTGATGCTGAGCGCGCGCGTCAAAGAAGACAACGAGCTGTTCGGCGCCGACCTAACGAATCCGGACATCCCGCTCGACGACCAGGAGGCCATCCCGCGCGACATCGTCCACCTGTTCCGGTCCCGGTTTCTGTGGCAGGGCGCCTGGCACGAACGCATTCGGATCTCCAACTACGGACGCTCGGCGCTGCGTCTGTCGCTGACCTTCGACATCGACGCCGACTTCGCCGACATCTTCGAGGTGCGCGGCACGCGGCGCGAGCGCCGCGGCACGCGGCTCGACCCGGTCGTCGACGGTGCCACGCTGTGCCTCGGCTATCGCGGGCTCGATCGCGAGGAGCGGCGCGCGATCTTCGAATGGACGGAGACGCCCGCGGCGATGTCGCCCGGCGCCGTCCGCTTCGAGTATGCCGTCGAGCCGCAGTCGCCGATCTGCCTCACGCTCTCAATCCGCTGCGAGCGCAGCGGCCGCCGCGTCGCCGCCCGGCCGTACGACAAGGCGATCGACGAGGCGACGGCGGCCGTCGCCTCGTCGCGCGCGGGCTATGCCGCCGTCGAATCGTCGAGCGAGCGCTTCAACCAGTGGGTGCGGCGCTCGGCTGCCGACCTGCGGATGCTGACGGCGTCGACGCAGTACGGCGACTACCCGTACGCCGGTGTGCCGTGGTTCAGCACGCCCTTCGGCAGGGACGGGATCATCGCTGCCCTGCAGACGCTATGGGTCAGCCCGCGGATGGCGCGCGGCGTCCTCGCCTATCTCGCCGCGACGCAGGCCGACCACACCGGCGACGCCGACGATGCGGAGCCGGGGAAGATTCTGCACGAGACGCGGTCGTCGGAAATGGCGCGCCTCGGTGAAGTGCCGTTCGGCCGCTACTACGGCAGCATCGACTCGACGCCGCTGTTCGTCATGCTCGCCGGCGCGTACTTCGAGCGCACGGGCGACCTCGCGTTCCTGCGCCAGCTGTGGCCGAATGTCGAGCGCGCGCTCGACTGGATCGACCGGTACGGCGATCGCGACGGAGACGGCTTCGTCGAATACGCGCGGCGATCGTCCACCGGCCTGCTGCAGCAGGGCTGGAAGGACTCGCAGGACTCCGTCTTCCACGCCGACGGCACGCTCGCCGACGCCCCGATCGCGCTCTGCGAGGTGCAGGCCTATGTCTACGACGCGCGCATGCGCGCCGCGCGCGTCGCCGACGCGCTCGGCGAGGAACGCCGCGCCGAACACCTCCGCCACCAGGCCGAGCAGCTCCGCGCGTCGTTCGAGTCGGCGTTCTGGTGTGAGAAGGAATCGACCTACGCGATTGCGCTCGACGGCAAGAAGCGCCCGTGCCGCGTGAGGACGTCGAATGCGTCCCACTGCCTCTTCGGCGGCATCGCGTCGCCTGAGCGCGCGCGCCGCGTCGCGGATGGCCTGATCGGCCCCGATATGTTTTCAGGCTGGGGCATCCGCACGCTTGCGCATGCCGAGCGTCGCTACAACCCGATGTCGTACCACAACGGTTCCGTGTGGCCGCACGACAACGGCATCGCCGCCGCCGGCTTCGCGCGGTACGGACTCGACGGCCACGTCGCCGTCCCATTCGGCGGGCTCTTCGAGGCGAGCGCCGCGGTCGACAGCCATCGGCTGCCCGAGCTCTTTTGTGGATTCCACCGCAGGCCTGGCGAAGGTCCGACACTCTATCCGGTCGCCTGCGCCCCGCAGGCATGGGCGTCGGGCGTCGTCTTTCACCTGATCCAGGCGTGCACCCGGCTCGCGCTTGACGTGGACAACCATCGGCTGTCGATCGAGCGGCCGGTGATGCCGCCGTTCCTGACTTTCATCCGCATGCTGGGCGTCGAGCTGCCGTTCGGCCGCGTCGACCTCCTGTTCGAGCAGCATCCGCTGGACGTCGCGGTCACGGTGCTTCGAAAGACCGGCGACTTCGACATCCGCATCATCAAATAACGAACGCCGAGGTTGGCAGGGGACTCGCTCCCTTGCGCGCAGGAGGTGCTGGCGGAATGGCAGCGCCGGCTACGGAGTCGCGCCTTCGCCGAGCAGCGCGAGCACCGACAGGGGATCGACGCGCGCGCCGCCGGCGCGGACTGCCCAGTGCAGGTGCGGACCGGTGACCCTTCCGGTGGCGCCCACCTTGCCGACGAGTTGTCCCGCCGTGACCGTCTCTTCCTCGCGGACGTCGATCGCCGAGAGGTGGGCCAGCATCGAAAACAGTCCGAGTCCGTGGTCGATCACGATCGTGTTGCCGGTGAAGTAGAGATCGCGGGCGATGACGACGCGTCCGCCCGCCGGCGTGTGGACGGGGGTGCCGCTCGGGCTCAGGAAGTCGGCGCCGCCATGCGCGCTGCGCGCTGCCCCGTTGTAGATGCTGCGCGTGCCGAATCGGCTGTTGGCCGGCTGCGGCACGGGTCGCACGAACGGCCCCGTCCACAGCTTCCCGGGCGCCGGCGACGCCCAGACGGCGGCGAGCGCTTTTGCATCGCGGTCGATCCGCTCCCGCATCGACTCCGGCGGATTGACGAATGCCTCGTCGACCGTCAGGCTGCGCGTCGGAAACTTCTTCGGCTTCACATCGAGCGGATGGACGGCATGCTCGCCGCCGGCGTCAATCGTCACGGTGTGGCGCCCGGGACGGACGTCGAGGTCGATTCCGACAAGCGCGCGCCAGACGGTGTCGTCGACGCGGAACGCGGTCTGATCGCGATCGAACGCCCGGACGCGGACGGTCCCGGCCGGCGCCGGCAGCGTGATCGTCAGCACGACGAGCTCGCCGGGCTGGATCGATCGCGCCTGCGCCGTGACGATCAGCGCGGCGCCGGCCGCTACAAGGAGAGGTCCCATGTCTCCGCCACCAGATTCTTGCCGAAGCTCCTGTGCTTCACGCGCTCGACGCACCGGAACCCGGCGCGCTCGTAGAGGCGCCGCGCGGCGAGCAGCTCGCTCTGCGTCCAGAGCGTGATGGTGCGGTAGCCGGCGCCGCGCGCGAATCGGATGCAGGCGTCGATCAGCCGCCCGCCGACGCCGAGGCCGCGCGCTTCCGGCTCGACGAGCAGCAGCCGCAGCTTCGCCACCGTCTTCGACTTCCGCACGAGGAACACCGATCCGACGATATCGCCGCCGCGCTCCGCGATCCAGCAGCGCTCGCCCGACGGATCGAAGTGATCGAGAAAGTCGGCGACGATGCGCGCGACGAGCGCTTCGAACTCGGCGTCGTAGCCCCAGTCGCGCGCGTAAATCGCTCCGTGGCGGTGCACGACCCAGCCCATGTCGCCGGGCCGGTGGGCGCGCAGCCGGACGTCGATGCCCGGCGGGGCCGGACGGGGCGCGAGCGCACGCTCGATCGTCCGCATCGCGCCGACCAGCCGGCGCTGGCCGGCGCCCGGCAGGGCGGTGAGCATTGCGCCGACTTCGCGCCGCGCGCGCGCTTCGTACGGCGTGAACGCCTTCCGGCCGCGCGGCGTCAACCCGAGGTGCACGCGCCGGGCATCGTCGGGGGACGGCCGCCGCTGCAGATAGCCGCGGCGTCGGAAGCGGTCGAGCATGCGGCTCAGGTATCCGGCGTCGAGGCCGAGGTCGGCGGCCAGGTCGGTCGCCGTCGGCCCGCGCCGGTGCGCCAGCTCGTAGAGGACGCGCATCTCCGACAGCGAGAACGGGCTGTCCAGCAGCCGCGCTCCGAGCGCGCCGATGCGGCGGGTGTAGAAGCGGTTGAACGCGCGGATGGCGGCGACCCGGTCTGCCGGCGCGGGCATGGACGCCATTGTCGGCTGATTAGTTGACTGCGTCAACTAATCAGGGTTCAAGGTTCAAGGTTCAACGTTCCAGGTTCATGGTTCCATGGTTCTCGGGTTCGGGTTCGGGTTCGGGTTCAGGTTCGGGTTCGGGTTCGGTTCCAACCCGAACCAAGAACCTCCGAGAACCCCGGAACCCTCTACCGTGAACCGTGAACCTTGAACCTTGAACCCTGCTACTGGCTTCTGTGCCGGACCGGCGTCGCGATGTAGCCGTTCCGCGCGCGCACCTTGTCGTCCGAATTCGCAATCCGCACGCGGATGCTGTGGAACTTGCCGTCCGCGCCGTGCGTGGACGAGTAGCCGAGCACGTACTGGCTGTTCAACTCCTCGGCAATCCGCGCCGTCGCCGTATCCAGATCCGCAGAGCTGCGGACGATCTCCGTCCGGCCGCCGCTGTCGTTCGTGATCTCGCGCAGCGACTGGGGGTTGACGCGCGTGTTGATCGGCTGCGGCTCGGGCGAGTCGATCGCGATCGCGTAGACGAACGCGTCGCTGCGCCACAGCGCGGACTGCACGTCGCGCAGCGTCGCCGTGCTCGCCGTGTCGGCGCCGTCGGAGATGATGAGAACCGCCGCGCGCTGGCGATCGCGCCGATCGATGAGCGGCAGCGAATCGATCAGCGCGTCGTAGATCGCGGTCCCGCCGCTCGGGCGCAGGCCGGCGAGCGCCGCCCCGATCTCCGTCCGTTCGCGCGTCCAGCCGGTCAGGGGACGCGGCCGGTGGTTGAACGCCGAGAGGAAGAACTCGTCGCCCTCGTCGAGCAGCGTGAAGAGAAAGCGCTCGACCGCGGCGCGCGCGTCCTGGATCCGCTTCCCGAACATGCTGTCGCTGATGTCCAGCAGGACGCCGAGCCCGATCGGCACGCGCTCGTTGGTGAATTGCGTGACCGTCTGCCGTTCGCCGTCCTCGTACACCTCGAAGGCCTCGCGGCCCAGGCCGGTGACGAGGCGGCCGTCCTTGTCGGTCACCGTCGCCGTCACGCTGGTAATCTCGACGCCCGATGTGAACGGCTTGTCGGTGCGCGGAATCTGCCGCGGGTCCTGAGGCATCGGCGCGGCGAGGAGCGCCCGACACGCGATCAACGCCAGGGGGGCCACCGCCGTCCGGATCAGTCGGCCCTTGGTCCGCATATCTCCATCCTACCCGGTCGAGTCCGGCAGCGACCCGACTTCAGCTTAGAATGACCTGTTTGCTTCTGGAGATCACCATGAAACAGGTGTTGATGGTCGCAGCGCTCGTGTCAGTCGTCGGGCCGGGTCCGCTCGCGGCGCAGCCGCCGTCCATCGCGGGACTGTGGGACGCGACGGTCACGGTCGGCGGCATCGAGATCCCGTTCCGCATGGAACTGTCGGGCGCCGGCTCGTCGGCGAAGGGGTCGTTTTTCAACGGCGACGACAAGATCGCGTCGACGACCGGCTCGTTCCAGAACGGGTCGCTGTCGCTCAGCTTCGACGAATACGGCAGCACGCTCGAGGCGGCGTTGAAAGACGGGGCCCTCGACGGTCAGTACGCGCGCGGCACGCGCGGCGCGCCCTACGCGTTTCACGCGAAGCGGTTCACGCCGGCGCCGCCGCCCGAGGGCACCGTCCCGTCCATCGCCGGACTCTGGAACATGCAGACGAAGAGCTCCAAGGGCGAGGACGCGTGGCATCTCATCGTCCGTCAGTCCGGAGCGGAGGTGTCGGCCGCGATCCTCCGCGTCGACGGCGACACCGGCACGCTGACCGGCGCCTATCGTGACGGCCGCTTCGTGCTCGGACACTTCTCCGGCGCGCGGCCGCTGCGCGTCGAGCTGACGCCCGGCGCGGACGGGACGCTCTCGGTCGTCCAGAACAGGGAAGCCGCCATCACGGCCTACCGCGACGACCAGGCGCGCGCGAAAGGACTGCCGCAGCCGACCGATCCGTCGCGCTTCACGAGCGTGAAGGATCCGACGGAGCCGTTCCGTTTCAGCTTCCCGAATCTCGACGGCAAGCTCGTGTCGAACACCGACCCGCAGTTCCGCGGCAAGGTCGTCATCGTCGACATCTCGGGCAGCTGGTGCCCGAACTGCCACGACGAAACGCCGTTCCTCGTCGATCTGTACAAGACGTATCACAGCCGCGGCCTGGAGATCGTCGCGCTGTCGTTCGAGGAAGCGGCGCAGCTGAAGAATCCCGTGCGGCTGCGCGCCTTCAACAAGCACTATGGCATCCCCTACACCGTGCTCCTCGCCGGCGAGCCGCGCGAAGCGAGCGACAAGCTCCCGCAGACCGTGAACATGAACTCGTTCCCGACGACGTTCTTCCTCGGCCGCGATGGACGCGTGCGCGCGGCGCACGCCGGGTTCCCCGGCAAGGCCAGCGGCAGCTTCCATGAGGAAGCGAAGAAGGAGATCACGCACACGGTCGAGCAGCTGCTGGCCGAGCGCGCGCAGACGACGTCGGCGCGATGAAACTCGTCGGCCTGACGATCCTGCGGATCGGCGCCGGGCTGCTGTTCATGCAGCACGGCGCCCAGAAGCTCTTCGGCATGTTCGACGGACTCGGCGGCCACAAG
>DASQHH010000399.1:0-2381 GCA_035632195.1 Vicinamibacterales bacterium | reverse complement strand
CGGATGTCGGGGCGCGACGTCGGAATGAAGTTGAAGAGGAAATGCGGCGGATGCCGCTCGACCATTCCCAGGTCGGGCAGATACGTTTTCGTGTCGCGGACGAGGAAATCGTAGATGTTGTGCTTGCCGGCGTTGACGCCGGTTGCGAACGAGGCCCACGCGGTGGGCGACTCGGGCGAGTGCGTCGTGCCGAGCTTCTGCACGCCGCCGCCGCCGCGCCGCGCGAGCGATGCCATGTTCGGCAGCTTGCCCTCGTCCATCCATTTCTGGACGAGCCGCGGGTCCATACCGTCGAAGCCGAGGACGACCAGCTTCTGGTGAAATTTCTCGGGCGGACGGCCGCGACCGCACGCGACGGCGAGACAAACGGCGACCGTAACGAGCAGGATCCGCTTCACAAGGATGCGCGAGGCGTCAGCCGGAGCGCGGGGCTTTAGCCGAGCGGTTGTGGAAGTGATTGTAACATCTGCATATATGCGCGTTCTCGCCGTGGACGCCGGCGCGCGGCGCGTCGGCCTCGCGATCAGCGATCGCTCGCGGACGCTCGCGCGTCCGCTGTCGACGATTACGGTGACCGGCGTCGCCGACGCGGTGGCGCGCGTCGCGCGGGTGGTCGACGAGCTCGCCGCGGAAGAGGACGGCCTCGAGACGATCGTGGTCGGCCTGCCGGCGCGGCTCGACGGCTCGCCGACGGGCGCCACGGAACAGACGCAGCAGTTCATCGAGGGCCTGCGCGCCCGGACGGCGCGCGCCATCGTCACCGCCGACGAGCGGCTCACGAGCCGTGAAGCGGAGAGCCGGCTCGCCGTCCGCGAGCGCGACTGGAAGAAGCGGAAGGAAAAGCTGGACGCCGCCGCCGCTGCGATCATTCTGCAGGATTATCTGGATCGCCTGTGAAGCGCATTCTGCTGCTCCTCGTGCTGTTGCTCGTGGTCGCCGGCGGCGCGGCGCTGTGGTGGCTGTTCAAGGGCGTCAACACGCCCTACAAGAGCTTTACGGCGACGGAACAGTTTGTCGAGATTCCACCGGGCACGGGGAACAACGCGATTGCAGCACGCCTGGTCGACGCGGGCGTCGTCCGCGATCGGTACACGTTCCGCGCCACGATCGCGCTGACGGGCGAACGCCGCAAGCTGAAGGCGGGCGAATACCGGTTCGACCGCGCAATGACGCCGGCCGAGGTCATCGACAAAATCGCGCGCGGGGACGTCTACGTCATTCCGATCACGTTCCCCGAGGGGCTGACAATAGCGGAAATGTCGAAGCTCTTCGAAGCGCACGGCTTCGGCACCGCGGCGTCGTTCGTCGAGGCGGCGCGCGACGCGAAGGTCATCCACGATCTCGATCCGGCGGCGACCGATCTCGAGGGGTACCTGTTTCCGGACACGTACCAGCTGCCGCGGCGGACCGACGCGGCGAAGCTCGTGCGCCAGATGGTGGCCGAATTCCGCAGGGCGTTCACGCCCGAGATGCGCGCCACGGCCGCGGCGCACCACGACATGGTCAGGACCATCGTCACGATCGCGTCGATCGTGGAGAAGGAAACGGCGAAGCCCGAGGAGCGGCCGCTCGTCTCGGCGGTCTACCGCAACCGGCTGCGGCTGGGGATGCTGCTGCAGTGCGATCCGACCGTCATCTACGCGCTCGAGAAGCGCGGGCACTACGACGGCAACATCCACAAAGCCGACCTGCAGATCGATTCCCCCTACAACACGTACCGGTTCCCGGGCCTGCCGCCCGGACCGATTGCGTCGCCGGGCCGGGCGGCGCTGGCGGCGGCCGTCAACCCTGCGGACGCCGACTTCCTGTACTTCGTCAGCCGCAACGACGGCTCGCACGAGTTCGCGAAGACGCTCGCGGACCACAACCGCAACGTGCAGAAATTTCAGATCGAGTACTTCCGCGACAAACGCCGCCAGGAGACGGCCAAGCGATGAAACGCCTGTTGATGCTGGGGGTGGTGGCGCTCGCCGCGATCGGCGCGACGACCCAGGAAACGGTGAGCCGCGTGCGCGCCTGGCGCGTCGAACACGAGAAGCCGATCCTGCGCGAGCTGTTCGACTTCCTCGCGATTCCGAACGTCGCCACGAACCAGAACGACATCCGCCGCAACGCCGACGCGCTCACGCGCATGTTCGAGCGCGCGCGGTTCGCGCCCGAGATCCTGTCCACCGGCACCGGCACGTCGCCGCTCGTGGTCGCCGAGCGCAGGCTGCCGAACGTCCGCCGGACGATCACGTTCTACTTTCACTACGACGGCCAGCCCGTCGACCCGGCCGAATGGATCTACGAGCCGCCGTTCAAACCGGTGATCGTGGCGCCGTACGAACCGCAGGGAAGGACGATTACGCTCGCGACGTGGCAGGACAAGATCGATCCGG
>DASQHH010000398.1:0-2252 GCA_035632195.1 Vicinamibacterales bacterium | reverse complement strand
CGCTGGCTGCTTTATGGCGAAATACGGTTTCGTGCCGCCCGATCGCGCCGGCCAGATCACGTTCAGGCAGGGCGTGCTCGCCGGACGCCCGAGCCGTCTGCACGTGCGCGTCGCGATGTCTGGCAGCGACGCGACGGGCGTCAAAGTGGGCGGGCGATCGGTCGTTGTCGGCGAGGGAACGATGTCGGCGTGAAGCCACGCAGACACGAAGACACGAAGTTTCTCCTGTTTGGAAGAAGGTCGTGAAATCGCATGCGATCGTGACGGCGGCGGAAGCGGCGCTCGTGCCGTATCCGTACGTCTTCGTCGAGAACGACGGCAGCGCTCGCGAGCTGCACGCGGACGAGCGGACGTATCTCGAAACGCCGTATCTGCCGACCGACGGTGCGCGGCCGTACGTGAAGTCGTCCTACGACGTACGCGACGGCTGGGGCAGCCTCGCCGGATTCCTGCTGCGGAGCAAGCTGCCCGCGGGCACCGACGTGCGTCCGGCGCCGCCTGAGAATCCGAGCAAGCCGATGAACGAGGAAGAGTTTCGCGAATTCCTGAGGAAGAGGGGCAAGCTTATAGAGCGTCACGAACCGTGATGTCGTAGCGGAACGCGGCCGCATCCAGGCCGTTCACGAAGCCGTTGGCCGTCTCGGCCTGCGGATGCATGAAGAACGGCAGCGGCGCGTGCTTCGTCTTCGGCAGCGTCAAGTCCTGCGCCGCGTTGAACGCCACCCAGCGCCCGTCCCAGGTGCCGAACGTACTGGCCGCGACATCGACCGGAACCCAGCCGAAACCGACCAGGTAAACCTCTGCACGCGACGCCTGCGCGCGGGTGGCGTCAGCCGCCCCTGGAGAGACGAGGCGCAAGCCGTAGATGGCCCGGGCGGGAATGCCGGCCGCCCGGCAGGCGGCGGCGAACAAAGCGCTGCGGTCGGCGCACTGCGCCTCGGTCAGTCCGCGCGCCGGAGCGTCGGCGGACGAACCGCTCGCGGCGATCCGTGTGAAGATGGCGCGCGCGCGCTCGATGTCGGTGGACGCGCCCCGGCCGGCCTCGGTCGCGAACGCCTTCAGCGGGCCGTCGATCGGGTACAGGCGCGTCGGACGCAGGAACCGTTCGAGCGACGTGAAGTCCGCCGGCGGCGCGACCGTTGGCGTCGTCAGGCTCGCGGTGTTGGAACGCGTCGCGACGCGGCTCGTGAGGTCGAGCACTGGATCGGCCCCGTCGCCCCATTCCGCGAGCAGCACGTCGAACTCGTCGCCCTCGACCATGACGACGCGTCCGTTCTCGGCGACGTAGGTGTCGCCGAGCGTCTGCTGATAGGCGGCGCCGACGAGCGGCGTCGGCAGCCACACGTGCGTGACGCCGCTCGCGTTCTGGACGTGCACGTGCGTCCGGATTTCGGAGATCTTCCAGCCTTCCGACGTCAGGGACTGGGATCGCTCGCCTAAAGGCTCGCGCTCCGATCGACGGCGCGGAGCGCGAGGCTTGAGCCGAGCGCGCGGGCTCAGACGCGCGATCGCCAGCGCGCCCAGGAACGCGCGGCGGTTCATTCGTCGCCCCGCCGGCGCGCCGCTTTGATGTCGCCGCGGCGCCGCTTCGATTCGAGACGTCGCTCGCGCGACGCGGCCGTCGGCCTGGTCTTCGTCCGCCGCCGTGGCCGCCGCGCCGCATGCTGCACCAGCGCAACCAGGCGCGCACGCGCCGCTTCGCGGTTCTGCGCCTGCGTACGATGCTCGCGGCTGTCGATGATCAGGACGCCGTCGGCGGTGATGCGGCCGCCGGCCAAGGCGGCGAGCCGTTCCTTGACGTCGGAGGGGAGCGATGAGGCGGCGACGTCGAACCGGAGCTCGACGGCGCTCGCGACCTTGTTCACGTTCTGCCCGCCGGGCCCTGATGCGCGCACGAATCGCTCTTCGATCTCGTGGTCGCCCAGCACGATGGCGTCGCTGATCCGCAACATCGGGTCGCGCGCCATTGTATCCTTCACGGAAAGGAAGCCGCATGACGAGCTTGAACCGATTCATCGTGTCCGCGCTGTTCGTCCTGGCGTACGCCGCCGCCGCAGTCGCGCAGGAACTGCCCGCCTCTCTCGTCGCGCGCATCGGCGAGAGCGTCGAGCAGGTCCGCGCCGCCACCGGCGTCCCCAGCGCCTCCATCGCCGTCGTCCAGGACGGCCGCATCGTTTACACGCAGGCGTTCGGCGCCGCGAACCTCGAGACCGACAGGCCGGCCCGGCCCGAGATGCGCTACAGCGTGGGAT
>DASQHH010000397.1:0-2177 GCA_035632195.1 Vicinamibacterales bacterium | reverse complement strand
CTGACGGTCGGGCGGTTGCTGACGATCGCCAAGGCGGTGAACCTGCGCGCCGACCTGACGCGGCTGCAATGGCGCGACCTCGCCGAGCTGGGCCAGGCACTGCCGTCGATCGTCATGCTGCGCAACGGCAGCGCCATGGTGTTGCGCGCCGTCAATGTCGAGCATGGCGAGACGCCGCCCGTCACCTTGCAGGACCCCAACGCCGGCGAGGACGCGCTTCTCTACATAGACGAAGCGCGGTTCTGCGCGGCGTGGACCGGCGAGCTCGTCCTCGTCAAGCGCGACTACCGGGTCCGCGACGAAGATCAGCCCTTCGGTATCTGGCTGATCGTCGGGCAGCTTCTGAAGGACCGGCGGATCGCCCGCGACGTCGCCGTCGCCGCGGTGGCGCTGGCGCTGCTCGCGGTGTCGCCCATCATGTTCTGGCGGCTCCTGATCGACCGGGTGCTGAACTACGGCAGCCTCGACACGCTCGGCGTGCTGTGCCTGGCGATGCTCGTCCTGGTCACCTTCGAGACCGCGTTCTTTTACCTGCGCCGCTATCTGGTCCTGTACCTGACGCAGCGTGTCGACGCAAAGCTGTCGGTCTACATGTTCGACAAGGTGCTCGCCCTGCCGATCGATTATTTCGAGCGGCGTCCGGTCGGCGAGATCATCCACGACATGAACGAGTTCCACAAGATCAGGTCGTTCCTCAGCGGGCAGCTGTTCGGCACGCTGCTCGATGCGGTCGTGCTCTTGGTGTTCATCCCGATCATGTTCTTTTTCAGCCCGTTGCTGACGTTCTTCGTCCTCGGCCTGTGCGGGCTGATCTGCGTGTGGATCGCGCTGCGCCTGCCGGCCCTGCGGCGGACGACCGGCGCCGTGATGGCGATGGAGAGCCAGAAGGGCGCGTTTCTCGTCGAGTCGCTCGTCGGCATCCGAACGGTGAAGGCGATGGCGCTCGACGCGCGCCGGCGCCACGAATGGGATGTGAAGGTCGCCGAGTCGGCGCGGCTGCGCTTCGCCGAGGGCCGCCTCGCCAACATGGTGCAGACCGTCGTTCATCCGCTAGAGCGGCTGATGACGAACGGCGTCTTCGCGCTTGCCGTCTACCTCGCGATCTCGACCAAGGAAGAGGTGTATGTCGGCGCGCTGGTCGCGTTCATGATGCTGACCGGCCGGGTGGCGCAGCCGCTGATCCAGCTGTCGCAGATGATCACGCAATACGACGAGGTGCGTTTCGCCGTCCACACGATCGCGAAGCTCGTCAACCACCCGCCGGAAGAAGGCCGCTCGGATTACGGCGTGCGCTCGCCGATCCGCGGCCGCGTCGAGTTCGCCGATGTCCGCTTCCGGTATCAGGGGACGACGAGCCCCGCGCTCGACCGCGTGTCGTTCGAGGTGCCGGAGGGGTCGGTCTTCGGCATCATGGGGCGCAGCGGCTCGGGCAAGACGACCGTGACCCGCCTCCTGCAATCGCTGCACAGCAACTACGAGGGGCTGATCAAGGTCGACGGGATCGATCTCAGGCAATACGACGTCGACCATTTGCGCGGCAGCCTCGGCGTCGTGCTGCAGGAGAACTTCCTGTTCCGCGGCACGATCCGCGAGACGATCAGCGCCGGCAAGGCCGACGCCACCTTCGAGGAGGTTGTCGTCGCCGCCCGCCTCGCCGGGGCCGAGGAGTTCGTCGAGCGGCTGCCGCGCGGCTACGAGACGTATATCTACGAGGGCTCGCCGAACCTGTCGGGCGGGCAGCGTCAGCGTCTCGCGATCGCGCGCGCTCTCATCACCAACCCGCGCATCCTGATCCTCGACGAGGCGACGAGCGCGCTCGACGCCGAAAGCGAGGCGATCATCAACGCCAATCTGGCGCGCATCGCCCGGAACCGCACGCTGATCGTGATCTCGCATCGGCTCTCGCAGCTGGTGCCGGCCGACCAGATCCTCGTGCTCGAACGCGGTTCGGTCTACGACATCGGCAAGCACGACGAGCTCCTGGAGCGGTGCGACATCTACAGCAACCTCTGGTACCAGCAGAACCGTCACGTGACGACGAGGCCCGCGCATGAAGTCATTCCTTTCCGTCCGGCGGGCAGCGAGTGACTTGGTAGAGCCGGCCAGGGAGATCCGGCTCTACCAATCCGAAACCCCCGAGATCCTCGAACGCCCGGACCCGATCCAGGCGAGGCTGA
>DASQHH010000396.1:0-4647 GCA_035632195.1 Vicinamibacterales bacterium | reverse complement strand
TCCGCTACGTGACATTCCTGCGTCGGCGCCGACGCTGCGCTGGACGCCGGCGCACGGCGACCTCGTCTACACGTTCGGCGGTGCCGCACCGAAGCACCGCATCGCTCCGGGCACGCGCATCGTCACGTGGACGGAGGACTGCTTCGACGGACTCGTGAAGACGGCCACCGACCTGCCATCGAAGGAAATGCCGCCGGGCCACGACAACCCTCAAACCGGCCCCTTCTTCGTCAACGGCGCGGAACCCGGCGACACGGTTGCGGTGCACATCCTGAGGCTCGAGCCGGCGCGCGCCTACGGCGTGTCGTCGTTCTCGCCCGGCTTCGGCGCGCTCGTCGGCACCGATCGCACCGCGATGCTTGGTCCGGACATGCCGGAGACGACCTGGCGCTACGACTTGAACGCCGATCGGACGTCCGCGCGCGCCTCGGCCGCCGACGGGCGGCATCGCTGGGACGTCCCGCTTGCGCCGTTCCTCGGCTGCATCGGTGTCGCCCCCGCGGGCGGGGAGGTCCGCAGCACCATCGTCCCGGGCGTGTTCGGCGGCAACATGGACTGTCCCGAGGTCCGCGCCGGTAACACTGTCTTCCTCGGCGTCAACATGCCCGGCGCGCTGCTGTCGTTCGGCGACGGCCATTACGCGATGGGCGACGGTGAGATCATGGGCGCCGCCATCGAGGGCGCGATGAACGTCGAGGTCTACGTCGAGTTGCTCAAGAAGCGCCCGGCTCCGATCCCCCGCATCGAGAACGCCGACGAAGTGATGTTCGTCGGCTCGGGACGCCCGCTCGAGGACGCCGCTCGTGTTGCGTTCAAGGCCATGGTGGGCTGGGTACGCGAGCAGAGCGGCATGACCGAGCTCGACTCCTACCAGTGCGTCTCACAGCTGACCCGGGCGCCGATCATTCAGCTCGTCGACCCGGAATACACCGTGCTGGTGAAAGTTCAGAAGAGTCGCGTCCCGCGGCGGTGACGCGTGTCAGCGCGCTGTTTCAAGCTTCAGCAGGCGGTCGAGAAGCGCCATGAGCTGCGGCACGTCCACCGGCTTGACGACGTGTGCGTCGAAGCCGGCGGCCGCGGTGCGCTCGCGGTCCGAGACCTGGCCGTATCCCGTGACCGCGACGAGCACGGGACGTTGCGCGGACGTCGCGGCCGCCAGCTGCTCGGCCAGTTCGTATCCGTCCATCAGCGGCAGTCCCAGATCCAGCAGCGCGGCGTCGGGCTTGAACTCGCGCGCGGTTTCGAGCGCTGACGGACCATCGAACGCGACGCGCGTTTCGTGTCCCGCCATTTCGAGCGCATCCGCCATCATGTGCGCGGCGTCGACGTTGTCGTCCACGATGAGGATTCGACGGCGCTGCGCGGAGCTCCTGACCCGCTGACCGGCGAACGGGGCGGTGCCAGGCCGCAGTCCTTCACGAGCCGCGAGCGCCGGAAGCCGGATGACGAACTCGCTGCCGGTGCCCAGCCCCTCGCTGCGCGCCTCGATGGTTCCGCCGTGCAGCTGGATCAGGCTCCTGGCAATCGTCAACCCGAGCCCGAGGCCGCCGTTCGCGCGGTCGAGCGCCTGACGCTCCTGCGCGAACATCTCGAAGACGCGCGGCAGCATCTCCTCGGAGATGCCGATGCCGGTGTCCCTGACACTCAGCTCGACGAACGCGTCGTCGGTCTCCGCGGCAATCTGGATGGCGCCGCCGGGCTCGGTGTACTTCGCGGCGTTACTGATGACGTTGACGAAGACCTGCGTCAGCCGCGTCGCGTCGCCGCGGACGAGGAGGCCGTTCGGCACGGTGACGTTCAGCAGGTGCCGGCGCTGCTCCAGCACCGGGCTCGTCGCCTCGATCGCCGACGCGAGCACGTCCGCGACGTCGATCGCCTGGCGGCGGATTTCGATCTTCCCGCGCGCGATGCGCGAGACGTCGAGGAGGTCGTCGACGAGCCGCACGAGATGCCGGACCTGCCGGTCGATGACCGTCCGCTCCTTTTGCGACGTCTGATCGCCGCGCAGCGTCATCAGCTGCAGCGCCGTCAGAATCGGGGACAGCGGGTTCCGCAGTTCGTGGCCGAGCATCGCGAGGAACTGGTCCTTGGTTCGGTTCGCCGTCTCCGCCGTGGCGCGCAGCCGGTCCATCTCGTTGCGCGCGATGACCTCGTCGGTCACGTCGAACGCGAGCATCAGGACGCCCTCGATGGCGCCGTCCACGCCGCGCAGCGGCGCGTAGACGAAATTCAGGTACGCCGTCTCGACGGTGCCGCTGCCGCGGCGGTCGAGGCGCGCCGGGATCTCCTTGCCAAGGTACAGCGCGCCGGTCTGCAGCACCTGGTCGAGCAGCGGCTTGAACGGCTGTTCGCTCAACGCCGGCAGCGCCTCGACGAGCGGCCTGCCGACGACTTCGGCTTCCGGCCGGCCCCACAGCGTGCAGGTCAGCGCGTTGGCGAACTCGACACGGTGGTCCCGGCCGCGCAGGATGACGATCGGCGTCGGCGCCTGCATGAACAGGGACCGCAGGTGCTGTTTCTGCAGCTCCGCCTCACGCCGCGCGCGCGACAGGTTCAGCAGCGAACCGACGCGCGCGATCAGTTCGCGCGTGCTGAACGGCTTGACGACGTAGTCGTCCGCACCGGCGCCGAGGCCGGAGACGCGTGCCTCTTCACCCGCGCGCGCGGAAAGCATCAGCACCGGGACCGCGTTCGTGCGCGGCTCGGCGCGCAGCTCACGCAGCAGCGCGAAGCCGTCGAGGCCCGGCATCATGACGTCGGTGACGATCAAATCCGGCGGATTCGCGCGCGCCATCTCCAGCGCCGAACGGCCGTCGGCCGCGGTGGAGACGTTCCAGTCGCGGAGCACCTCGGTGAGGTATTCCCGCATATCGGCGTTGTCGTCCGCGACGAGAATCCGGTCGGCCGACGCGGCCGGGGCGGGCGTCGTGCGGGGCAGCGGCTCCGGCAGCCATCGTGAGGCTTCGTCCACGAACAGTGGAGCGTTCGACGGTCCCGCAGCCGGCGGCCGATCGACGACGCGGTCCTGCGGCAGGTGTGCGCGCCCGGTGGGGATGCGCACGACGAACTGCGTCCCTTCGCCTTCGCGGCTCGCGGCCGTGATCGTGCCGCCGTGCAGCTGCACGAGCTCCTGCGTCAGCGCGAGGCCGATGCCGGTTCCCTCGTGCGTTCGCGACCGCGTCCCTTCGACGCGGTGGAAGCGCTCGAAAATTCGCGGCAGCTCGGACGCGGGGATGCCGGCGCCGGTGTCGGACACCATGAGCTCGAACGCCGCGTCGCGTGCGCCGAGTGCGATCCGGATCCCGCCTCCAAGGGTGAACTTGAGCGCGTTCGACAGGAGGTTGAGGACGATCTTCTCCCACATGTCGCGGTCGAGAAAGACCGGGTCGGGGACGGCTTCGCACTCGACTTCGAAGCGGATGCCCGCGTGCTCGATCGCCGAGCGGAAAGCGCCGGCGAGCTCGCGCGTCAGCGCCGCGACGTCGGTCGGCGCGTACGTCGCGCGGGCGCGTCCGGCTTCGAGGCGCGAGAACTCGAGCAGCGCGTTCACGAGTTTCAGCAGCCGGCCGGCGTTGCGCCGGAGGATGTCGACGTCGTGCCGCTGCGCCGCGCTCAGCTGGCCGTCCGTTTCGGCGAGGAGGTGCTCGACCGGGCCGAGCATCAGCGTCAGCGGTGTCCGGAACTCGTGGCTGACGTTGCTGAAAAAGGCGGTCTTCGCGCGGTCGATCTCGGCCAGCGCTTCCGCACGGTGCCGCTCCTCTTCGTACGCGCGCGCGTTGGCGAGCGTCGTGCCGAACTGGTCGGCGACGAGATCGAGGAATCCGCGGTACTGAGTGTCGAACGGACGCCGGTGATTCAGTCCGACGACCAGGCGTCCGGCGCGCGACCCGGGGCTCGGCGATGCGGCGGTCAGCGTTTTCACGAGCGCTGCCGGCGCGGCCGCGAGCTGCTCCGTTGCCCCCGGCGTGGACGCCTGCAGCTCGTCGTCCAGATACGCGAGCGCGAAGGTGACGTCCTCCGGCTTGGCCGCCAGTGTCTGCGTGGTCAGGACACACGCCTCGCGCGCCGTGCGCGCCGTCGCGTTGTTCGCGGCGAGGTCCTTGAGCAGAGCCATCCGCCGCTCACCGACGACCCGTTCGGTCGTTTCGGTGACGATGCAGAAAACGGCGCCGACGTCGCCGGATTCGACGCGGACCGGGTCGTACGAGACGTCGAAATACGTGTCTTCGAGGAAGCCGTAGCGCTCTACCTGGAAGAGCAGGTCTTTCGCCCAGAACGCCTCGCCGGTGCGCACGACGCCGGCGAGCAGCGCGTGGAGCTGCGATTCCCAGATCTCGCTCCAGGCTTCGCGCCCCGGGAGTCCGAGCGCGTGCGGGTGCTTGCTCCCGAACACCGGCCGGTAGGCGTCGTTGTAGAAGACGATGAACTCGGGCCCCCAGAACAGGATGATTTGGGCTTTTGACGGGAGCAGCATGCTGAGTGTGCTGCGGAGGCTCTGGGGCCAGGTCTCCTGCGGGCCGAGCGAGGTGCGCGACCAATCCTCGGTCCGCATGCGCTCACCCATTTCGCCGCCCCCGGCGAGGAATGCGAAGGTGCTATTCAGTGTCGGCATCTAACTCAGCTGGCCGTCGGCGATGTAGGCGAATC
>DASQHH010000395.1:0-3134 GCA_035632195.1 Vicinamibacterales bacterium | reverse complement strand
GACCCGGCGTCCTGTTTCACCGCGAACCGATCCATCTTTCGCGTGGCGCGTCCCGAGATGAAAGTGCCATCTGGCTGATATTTCGACTCGTGCTTCGGACACTGAAACCGCATGTCCTTCTGCAGCCACTTCAGCGCTGTGTTCTCGTGCGGGCACGACAGGTTGAACGCGAAGACCTGCCCCTTGTAACGGACGATGATCACCTGCTCTTTGTGATCGATCGTGACGCCGTCGGCCGCCGGCCATGGGTACTGATGATCCTGACCGGCCGGCACCCCCTCTGCGAACGACACGGGCAGCGCCGCGGTGTCGTCCGCGCTGAGTCCGAGCGCGCCGGCGGTGATGGCGCAGACCGAACACTGCAGGAAATCGCGTCTCTTCATCCGGAATTCGACAGCGCGACGCCGACGAGCGCCGTCAGCGGCCACAGGGTGAGGCTTGCGAGCGCGGTGCGGCGGAGCACCGGCCACGAGGGCGCGGTAATGCGCGACGCGCGCTCCAGGAGCGCGCCGTTGGTCAGGAGCGTCACGACCAGCGCGATCTTCAGCCAGAACAGGCGCGAGTGGATGAAGTTGTCGAAGTCGGCGGCGGCGAGCAGCAGGCCGCTGACGACGATGAAAGCGATTGACGTGAGGACGATGCGGTGGGTCGAGGCGATTTCGCCGAGCAGCAAGGGTCGCGCGGCAGGATCGCTGCCGCGGCGCAGGATCGCGCGGTCGGCCGCCATCGCCGCGCCGCCTCCGAACAGCAGGCCGCCGATGTGCGCGAAAAAGATGATCACCTTGACGGACGTGTGATTCGAGAAAAAGGAGTTCCAGCTGTTGAGCAGCTCGGTCATGTTCATGTCAGCGGTTGCCGAAGAGCATGACCAGGTAGCTGCCGGTCGCGAGGCCGATCGACGTCAACGCGATCGTCCGGTGCGTCGACTGCTGACTGAGATTGAGGGCGCTGTTGCGGCCGCCCGGCCCTGTCGCGAACGTCGCGACGAATCCCGCGTCCGCGCCGAGCATCAGGACGCCGTGAAACAGCTTGAGCTTGTAGTGATTCGGATCGTTGCGGCTCTCCCAGAGGTTCCAGATGCCGGTAACCGAGTTGACGGCAAACAGTCCCGTGATGCCCGTGCCGACGGCGATGTGCGCGCCGCGCGCGGCGCTGGTGCGCGCGTTGGGGTCGTTGTAGATCGACTGGCCGAGCGCGAGCTCCGTCGCGAAGAGCGGCAGCGTTGCCCAGCTCGCATATCGATGAATCTTCGCGCGCGTCTCGTAGGCGTCGCTGTACTCGATCGCTTTCGGCCGGGCGGTTTGATCCTGATCCCGATCCTCGACGCCCTGAGCTCGAGCGGAAGGCGCAAACAGCACGGCGAGGACCACTAACGAGGACACTTTGAGCACGAACACGTCGCTTTTAAGCATGAATGCTGCCACGAGGATGTAAGAAAAGAAAAAGGGCCCGCGCGCTCTCACGCGCGAGCCCCACGGCTGACTCCTGACTCAATGCCTCAGTGTCAGTTCAGCGCTGTGTCGACGTCGTCGGCGCCTGCGGCAGCGCGAAGGCGAGGTACTCGCCTGAGTAGTTGCCGCCGCTGATCGAGACGACGATGTACTGACGGCCGTCCGGCCCTTTGTAGGTCATCGGCGAGCCGCTCTGCGCCGCGGGCATCCAGAGAGCGCCGACTTCTGCGCCCGTGTTCTTGTCGTAGCCGCGCAGCATCGCGCCGCGCGGACGTCCGGGCGGTGCCGTCACTTGCGGGTCGCCCGCAATGACGAGCGTCTTCGTCACGGCGAGGCCGACGCTGCCGTTCTGTCCCGTCTTCGGGATGTTCATTCCGGCGAGCAGCGGGCTGTTGCGCACCGCGTCCGGCGTGTCGCCGTGCGGCACCTGGAACTTCAGTTCGCCCTTGTCGAGATCGATCGCCGACAGCACGCCGTACGGCGGCTTGACGATCGGGAGTCCGCCGAGGCCGTCGTTCAGGCCGCCGCCTCGCCCGCCACCGCCAGCCGCGGCAGCCGCGCCCGGTTCAGGCGCCGCGCCGCGCCCGCCGCGGCCGCCGCGTCCGGCTGCTGCGGCGTCAGCGGCGCCGCGTCCGCCGCCCGCGCCGCGGCCGCCGGCGAGCGGCGAGTCCGCGGCCGTGCCGAAGCCCGGTCCGAGCGCTTCACGGAACTCGGTGCCTTCCGTGCCCGACACGTAGTTCATGTCCGAGAACGTCGCCGGCGGTTTGCGCAACGAAATGCCGCCGACGGTCGCCATGCTCGCAATCGCGTACACGGTGTGTGTCTCCGGATCCGCGCCGCCGCCGGGCCAGTTCGTGCCGCCGCTCGCGTTGCCGACGTTGATCGCGCCGCGGATGCCGTTCGGATCGCCGACGACGCCGGGGTTGAACATGCCGGCGACGCGATAGTGCTTCAGGGTCTCGAGCGCCTGCGCGCGGAGCGCCGGCGGGAAGTCGATGAGGTCGTCGGGCACCTTCAGGTACGGGCGGCCGTACGCCGGCGGCTTGGTCGGGAACGGCTGGGTCTTTGCGGTCTTCTCGCCGGGCACGTCGCTTTGCTGCACCGGGCGCTCTTCGATCGGCCAGATCGGCTGGCCCGTGATGCGATCGAACACGTAGAGGAACGACTGCTTGCTCGGAATCGCGACGAGCTTGCGAATCGCGCCGTTGATGTTCGCGTCGAGCAGGATCGGCGCCGACGACATGTCGTAGTCCCAGATCGGATGGTGCACGACCTGGAAGTGCCACTTGCGCTGACCGGTCTTGAGATCGACGCAGACGATGCTGTCGCCGAACAGGTTGTTGCCCGGACGGTGGCCGCCGTAGTAGTCCGACGTCGGATCTTCGACAGGCAGGTACACGAGACCGGCTTCCTCGTCGACGGTGATCTGGGACCACACGCCCGTGTTGCCGTTCTGCGCCCACGATTCGTTTTCCCACGTGTCGTTGCCGAACTCGCCCGGTCGTGGAATCGTGTTGAACGTCCACAGCAGCTTCCCGGTGCGCGCATCGAACGCGCGCACGAGGCCCTTGGTGTTGTTGTGGGTGACGACCGTCATGCCTTCCTTGAACGACGAGCCGACCAGGATGACGTCCTTGACGACGGTCGGCGTCGAGTGGAGGCGGATCTCGCCGGTCTCGATAT
>DASQHH010000394.1:0-3511 GCA_035632195.1 Vicinamibacterales bacterium | reverse complement strand
TTTCGGGGGGGCGTTTAGGCCCGCCCACTGGTATCGTTAGTCGTATGACCAGGGGCGGCCGCCGGACGTCGATCGCCATCTTCATCGTCCTCGGGTCTCTGCTCGCTGCCGGGGCCATCGCCCTCAACGTCGGCTGGATCATCGTCAGCTGGCAGAACGTCGGACTCCTCGTCGCCGGCCTCGTCGTGTTCCCTCTCGTCATCGCAGGCGTGGTGATCAACACCATCTTTCTCGTGCGCGAGATCCGTCGCAACGAGCAGCACGAGGCGTTCATCAACGCCATGACGCACGAGCTCAAGACGCCCGTGGCGTCGATGCGCCTGTACCTGCAGACGCTGCAGAACCGGCAGGTCGACGACGCGAAGCGCCAGGATTTCTACCGCGTCATGCTCGACGACAGCGACCGCCTGCTGGGCACGATCGATCAGGTGCTTCGCGCGGGACAACTGGGCGCGCGGCGCAGGCGCTGGAGCGGTCACACCGTGGACCTGAACTCGCTGGCATCGGAATACGTGTCGCTGGCGCGCACGCGCCATCGGCTCGAGGCGGACGCGCTGACGTATCGGTCGCCTCACCCTTCCCATCTTCTCGTTCTCGGCGACGAGGACGAGCTGCGCGCCGTCGTCTCGAATCTGGTCGACAACGCAATCAAGTATTCGGGGCCGCAGGTTCGCGTCGACGTCGAGCTGGAGCAGACGGACGCGGCGACGATCGCGCTCCGCGTCCGCGACCGCGGCATCGGCATCCCCCCGTCCGAGCAGAAGCGGATCTTCAAACGGTTCTACCGAATCCCGGGCGTGAAAGGCAGGCGTGTGAACGGTACGGGTCTGGGGCTGTTCATCGTCCGCTCGGTCGTGAAGCGCCACGGCGGCCGCGTGTACGCGGAGAGCGACGGGCCCGGCCACGGCAGCACGTTCGTCGTCCAGCTGCCGCTCGCGGCGTCATGAGCCGCATCCTGGTCGTCGAGGACGAACAGCACATCGCCGACGGACTGCGATTCAACCTCGAAGCCGAGCGGCATGAGGTGGAGACCGTCGACAGCGGCGAGGACGCGCTCGCGCGCGTCGCCGCCGACCCGTCGCGCTACGATCTCGTCGTCCTGGACGTCATGCTGCCCGGCATCGACGGGTTCGGCGTCGTCTCCACGCTGCGGCGGCTGGGCCGGTTCATGCCTGTGCTGATGCTGACCGCGCGCGGACGGTCGGAGGACGTGCTGCGGGGATTCGAAGCCGGCGCGGACGACTATCTCTCGAAGCCGTTCGAGCTCCCGATTCTGCTGTCGCGGATCCACGGCCTCCTGCGGCGGGTCGGCTGGCTCCGGCCCGCGGAGGCGATCGAACGGCCGTCCGTCGCGTCGCCGTACGTGCTGGGCGGCAGGACCATCGATTTCGAGCAGATGGAGATCCGCACCGGCCCGCTGCGGATGCCGCTGACGCTGATGGAGGCGTCGCTGCTGCGCTATCTCGTCGAACGCGAGGGGACGGCCGTGTCGCGCGAGGCGATTCTCGAGGGCGTGTGGGGGCTGCGCGAAGATACCGAGACGCGCGCGATCGACAATTTCATCGTGCGCCTGCGCCGCTGCATCGAGGACGATCCGGCCCGGCCCCGGCATCTGCAGACCGTCCGCGGCGTCGGCTATCGTTTCGTCGCCGAACCGCAATAGCCGCGAACGGCGGTGTCGACAGGAGGGCACGATGAAACGTGTGCTGTCACGGGGCGTCGAAATTGCGTACGAGGTCGCGGGCCAGGGCGACCCGGCGGTGGTCCTGATTCATCCGCCTTTTGGAACGCGTTCGCATTTCGACGCGATATTCGAGCATCTCCGTCAGCGGAACCGCGTCGTCGCTCTCGACCTTCGCGGCTGCGGCGAGAGCGGCGTGCCCGCAGACGGTTTCCGCATCGCGGACCTTGCAGAGGATGTGCGCGCGGTGTGCCGCGATGCGGGTGTCGAGCGGGCCGTGTTGTGCGGGCACAGCCTGGGCGGCACGGTGGCGCTCGAGGTCGCGACGATCGAACCGCGGCTGGTCGCGGGTGTCGTCTTGCTCGATGCCGTGGTCCTGTTCCCCGAGCCGTTACGCCGCATGGTGCTGGAGCGGCTCGTGCCTGCGCTCGCCGGGCCGGGCTGGCTGGAGGCGCTGCACGGCTACATCGATCAGCGGATGTTCGGTCCATTCGATCCGCCCGAGGTGCGGACGCGGATCGCGCGAGAGGTCGCCGCGCTGCCGCCGCAGATGCCGGCGGCGCTGATGCGCGAGGGCATGAGCCAGGACTTCTCCGATCGCCTCGCCGCCGGAAAGTATCCGCTGCTCTTCGTCCACGCGCAGGTTCCGGCCGATCTCCAGCGCCTCAACCAGCTGCGGCCGGATGCCATCGTCGCATCCGTCGCCGGATCAGGGCACTTCCTGACGTTGATCGTTCCGGATCAGGTGAATGCGATGCTCGATCGGTTCCTGGACATCATCAGGCGATGAACCGGCCGGGCGGCCTGCCCGCCGTTCTACAATCCGCAGCAGATCTCAAAGGAGTCCGACCATGAAACGGACGGCCATGGCACTCGTCGGCGCTTTCGCGGTCTTTTCCACAGTGCACGCGCAGATCTCGACCCCGCAGCAGCAGGCCGAGCAGGACGCGCTCGACGCGAAAACGCCGAAGTTGAACTACAGCGAGGACGTCCTCCAGTTGCTGGTGCCCGGCTACACGATGGGCGAGACCGTCGGCGTGGACGTCAACTCGCAGAATCACGTCTTCGTCTACTCGCGCACCAATCCGCAGGGCATCGCGCGCGGCGGCACGGCGGCGATGCTGTGGGAGTTCGACGAGAACGGCAGATTCGTCAAGGAGTGGGGGCCGCACAACTACGCCGCATCGTTCGCGCACTCGGTGCGCGTCGACCCGCACGGCAACGTGTGGCAGGTCGACGAAGGCTCAGGGATGATCGTGAAATACAGTCCGCAGGCCGTCCCGCTCGAGCAGTTCGGCCGGACGCCGGAGGCCATCGACTATCTGGAGTCGATGCTCGAGAAGCGAGGCCGCGGCTTCGAGAGCGAAGAGCGGCGGCTCGAGCGGCCGGCCGACCCCGTCCACCTGCTCCATCCCGACGGCGGAGTCGGCACGTTCAACCGGCCGACCGACGTCGCGTGGGATTCGCACGACAACGTGTTCGTCACGGACGGCTACGGCAACTCGCGCGTCGTGAAGATTGCGCCCGGCGGCCACTGGCTGAAAACCGTCGGTACCTGGGGCACCGGTCCCAACCAGTTCAACATCGTCCACAGCGTCGCGGTGGACGCGCAGGACAACATCTATGCGGCGGACCGGAACAACCACCGCATCCAGGTGTACGACGACAACCTGAATTTCGTCCGATCGATTACCGGCATGGGCGCGCCGTGGGGACTCTGCGTGCCGCGCCCGGACGCGAGCGGCAAGCAGTATCTCTTCAGCTCCGACGGCACCTCGGGCCGGCTGTACAAGATCGATCCGGCGAGTGGCAAAGTCGTCGGCTGGGCGC
>DASQHH010000393.1:0-4982 GCA_035632195.1 Vicinamibacterales bacterium | reverse complement strand
CACCGCCGTCTGGGACTTCTGCCGCGCGGTGGACGATGCGATTGACGAAGAGCCCGCGGAGCCGGCGGCGGCGACGCCGACCGGCCGCGAGGCCGTGCCTTTCTGGCGCGACGAGCTCGCCCGCTGCTACAACGGCACGGTGCCGACCACCGTCCAGGGCCGCGATCTGCAGCCGTTCATCCGCGAATTCGATCTGCCGCGCAGCGCGTTCGAGGACGTGATCGACGGCGTGGCCATGGATCTCGACATCGCGCAGTACGAGACGTTCGACGCGCTGTACGAATACTGCCGCCGCGTCGCGTCTGCCGTCGGGCTCGTCTGCATCCGGATTTTCGGCTGCGACAGCCGCCAGTCGTGCGAGTACGCCCTCAATCTCGGCATCGCATTGCAGCTGACGAACATCCTGCGCGACGTCGGCGGCGATCTCAATCGCGGCCGGCTCTACATGCCGCTGGCGGATCTCGCGGAGCACGGCGTCACGATCGACGACGTGAAGCGTCGCGTGATGACCCCCGCCATCCGGAACCTGGTCGCGTTCGAGTGCGGCCGGGCGCGGGCGTTCTATGATCGCGCGCTCGCGGCGCTGCCCGCCGAGGACAAGCAGAAGCTCGTGGCGGCCGAGATCATGCGCGCCGTCTACTTCGAAACTCTGAGACGCATCGAACGTCAGAACTACGACGTCTTTTCCGCGCGGGTCCGGGTCGCGCGCCCGCGCCAGGCGCTCATCGCCCTTCGCCAATGGCTGCTCAAGTAACCCCCGGTTCGGCCGTCGCACCGGCCACCAACTACGACGCCATCGTCGTCGGAGCCGGCTTCGCCGGCCTCAGCGCAGCCGTCAGGCTGGCGCGCGGCGGCGCGCGCGTGCTCGTGCTCGAGGCGCGATCGCGGCTCGGCGGCCGCGCGACGGCGTTCGCCGATCACGAGACCGGCGAGCTCGTCGACAACGGACAGCACGTCCTCATGGGCTGCTACACCGAGACGTTCGCCTTCCTCGCCGAGATCGGCGCGCTGGGCAACGTCGCGCTGCAGCCGCAGCTGGCGGTGACGATGATCGACCGCCGCGGCAGGCGGTCGCGTCTGGCGTGCCCGTCGCTGCCGCCGCCGCTCCAGCTCGTCGCCGGCGTGATGGAGTGGGACGCGCTGGGGTGGCGCGATCGCCTGTCGGTCCTCGGCATGGCGACGCCGTTGAGCAACGCGCGGCGGGAGTTGGCGGGCAGCGCCGTGCGCGCCGCGTCGCCGGGTGAAACCGTCGAGAACTGGCTGATCCGCAACGGACAGACCCCGCGGCTGAGAGAAATGCTGTGGGACCCGCTCGCGCTCGCGGCGCTGAACCAGGACCCGGCGTCCGCCGCGGCGCCGCTCTTCGCGCGGGTATTGGCGGAGATGTTCGGCCGCGATCCACGGGCCGCCGCGATTGCGCTGCCGACGAAGCCGCTCGATCAGATGTACGCGGAGCCGGCCGGCGTCGACATCGCCAGACGCGGCGGCACGGTCATGACCGGAGCTGCTGCCCGCGTCCGCGCCGAGCCGGCGCTGGTCGTCGAAGCCGACGGCCGCCGCTGGATGACGGATCGCCTCGTCGTTGCCGTGCCGTGGTTCGCGCTGCCGGAGGTGTTCTATCCGGTGCCGGCAGCGCTCGAGGCCACCGTCGCCCGGGCGCGCGCGATGACGTCGATGCCGATCGTCACGGTGAATCTCTGGTTCGATCGTCCGATTCTCGACGAGCCGTTCGTCGGTCTCCCCGGCCGGACGATGCAGTGGGTGTTCAACAAGCAGTTGCTTGTCGCCCGCGTTGGCGACGAAGTCGCGTCGGCGCAGCCTCCAATGCACTTGTCGCTGGTCTCGAGCGGTGCCGAGGCGATTCTCCGGCGGAGCAATCCCGAGCTCATCGCGGACGCGCACGTCGAGATTCTCGAAGCGTTGCCGGCCGCCCGCACGGCGAAGCTGACCAAGGCGACCGTGGTCCGCGAGCCGCGCGCAACGTTTTCGCTCGCGCCGGGCCAGCCGCAGCGCCCGCCGACGGCGACCGGAATCCGCGGTCTCGCGCTCGCGGGCGACTGGATCGACACGGGATTACCGGCAACGATCGAGAGCGCTGTTCGATCCGGACATCTGGCTGCCGCGGCGGTATGAACACCATCGTCGTGCACTACAAGGAGCTGGCGCTCAAGGGAAAGAACCGCCCCTGGTTCATCCAGCTGCTGATCCGCAACCTGAAGGCCGGGCTCGCCGGGCTCGACGTTGACGTGCGAGCGACGATGGGCCGGATCGAAATCGAGCTGCCGAACGCCGGCTCCCAAGACCTCGATGCCGTCTGGGCCGCCGCGCGTGAGCGCATCCGGCGCGTGTTCGGCATCGCGAACTTTTCGCACGCGAACCGCGGGCCCCACGACTTTGCGCGGCTCGCGGACGCGATTCTCGCGGACCTCGGCGATCGGCGGCCGGAGTCGTTCCGCGTGTCGGCAACGCGGGCCGACAAACGGCTGCCGTTCACATCGCCGGAGGTCGAGAGGCAGGTCGGCGGACTGATCAAGCAGGCGAAGGGATGGCGCGTCGACCTCGATTGTCCGGCGCTGACGATCTGGATCGAGATGCTGCCCGAGGGCGCGTTCTATTTCTTCGGCAAGGAGCCGGGCGCGGGAGGGATGCCGACCGGGACCGGCGGGCGCGTCGCGTGCCTGCTGTCGGGCGGCATCGATTCGCCGGTCGCGGCGTACCGGATGATGCGGCGAGGCTGCACGGTGCTGTTCGTCCACTTTCACAGCTATCCGATCCTGTCACGGGCGTCGCAGGAGAAAGTGCAGGAGATCGCCGCGCTGCTGACGCGGTATCAGCAGCGATCGCGGCTGCTGCTCGTGCCGTTCGGCGGGCTGCAGCAGCAGGTCGTCCTCGCCGTGGCGCCCGAGATGCGCGTCGTCGTCTACCGCCGCCTGATGATGCGAATCGCGGACCGTCTGGCCCGCCGGTGGCGGGCGCGAGCGCTCGTGACCGGCGAGGCGGTGGGCCAGGTCGCGTCTCAGACGCTGGACAATCTGACGACGATTGCCGAAGCGTCCGGCCTCGAGATCCTGCGGCCGCTCATCGGCATGGACAAGGACGAAATTGTCGCCGAAGCGGAGCGGATCGGGACCCTGACGATTTCGAACATCCCGGATCAGGACTGCTGCACGCTGTTCACGCCGCGCCATCCCACGACGCGGGCGCGTCTCGACGCGGTGCTCGAGCTGGAGAAGGCGCTGCCGATCGGCGACATGGTCGCCGCCGCCGTCCGCGGGGCGGTCAAAGAAGATTTCCGTTTTCCGTTGGGGTTAGAATCTAGCGCTGCGACGCGAGGAGATGTGAATGGCCACAGTAGTTGACACCCGAATCGAGTCCATTCTCGGAGACGAGTCCGCCTCGCTCCTTCAACACGAGTGCAAGACGATTCCGAAATCCACCCTGCACTTGCCCGGGCCGGATTACGTCGAGCGCATCTACGCCGGATCCGATCGTCCGGCGCGCGTGCTGACGAGCCTGCAGTCGGTGCTCGACCACGGCCGCCTGCGCGGAACGGGCTACGTCTCCATCCTGCCGGTCGACCAGGGCATCGAGCATTCGGCGGGCGCGTCGTTCGCGCCGAACCCGTCGTACTTCGATCCCGAGAACATCGTGAAGCTCGCGATCGAAGGCGGGTGCAACGCGGTCGCGTCGACGCTGGGCGTCCTCGGCGCCGTCGCGCGGAAGTACGCGCACCGCATCCCGTTCATCCTGAAGGTCAATCACAACGAGTTCCTGTCGTATCCCAACAGCTTCGATCAGATCCGCTTCGCGAACATCAGGCAGGCATTCGAGATGGGCGCGATGGGCGTCGGCGCGACCATTTATTTCGGGTCGGAGGAATCGAAGCGGCAGCTGCAGGAAGTGACCGAGATGTTCCACCAGGCGCACGAGCTCGGTATGTTCACCGTGCTCTGGTGCTACCTGCGCAATGCCGCGTTCAAGACGAAGGAAGCCGACTATCACCTGGCGGCGGACCTCACCGGCCAGGCCAATCACCTCGGCGTCACGATCGAGGCCGACATCATCAAGCAGAAGCTGCCGGAGAACAACGGCGGCTACAACGCGCTCAACTTCGGCAAGACGAGCAAGAAGGTCTACTCCGATTTGACGACGAACCACCCGATCGACCTGACGCGCTACCAGGTCATCAACTGCTACTCGGGCCGCGCCGGGCTGATCAATTCCGGCGGCGCCTCGTCGGGCGAGAGCGATCTCAAGGAAGCGGTGAAGACCGCCGTCATCAACAAGCGCGCCGGCGGCATGGGCCTCATCTCGGGCCGCAAGGCCTTCCAGCGTCCGCTCAAAGAGGGCGTCGGCCTTCTCAATGCGATTCAGGACGTCTATCTGAACAAGAACGTCACGATCGCGTAGGCGCTGCAGGCATCGCAGCCTAGCGGGTCTTCAGCAGATTGAAGCCGACGAAGCCCTGGTTGTCGGTCGGGAACGACACCATGACGACGTTGGAGCGCTCCCGCACCGCCGTCACGTTCTTCACACGTTCGTCGCCCGCCGTGACGAGGAAGCCGACCTGCTCGCCGACCGCGGGCTGGTGCGTGGCGAGCGGTCCCCACATCAGGCTGCTGTAGTACCAGTTCGATGTGTACTGCGACGGCGGACCGCCGCTGCGATCGAGCCCGTACCAGAATTCGACGCCGCCGGCCGTGTACCACTGGCCGCCGACGTTGACGACCATCCAAACCGTGTACTGCAGCGGTCCGTCCCATCCCGGAGGAATGATGTCAGGCCAGCGTCCCGGGCCGTCCTTCTTCGAGAAGTCGATGCGGACGCCGCTGCTCTGGAAATCCATGCCGGTGATCTGCGTCGTAATCGCCCAGTCCGCGACGTCCGGCGCCGAATTGCCGGTGATGATCGCGGAGTGAAGATTGATGGCGTCGGTCGGACCGCTCGGCGCGGGCGGCGGCGGAGGCGGAGCGGGTGCCGGC
>DASQHH010000392.1:0-2985 GCA_035632195.1 Vicinamibacterales bacterium | reverse complement strand
CGCGCGATGCTGCAGATGGAACGCCGTCTCCGGCCTGGAGAGGCTGGATCGTCGGCGATTCAGGAGGTTCGCGCCATCCTGGACGCCCTCGCCCGAGAGGACGCCACGTTTCGGGCCGAGGCGGCGGAGATGTTCAGCCGCCCTGCGTACGAACTTCCCGCCGGGCACGAGCTACCCATGACGCTGTCCGCGGCGGCGACCGCGCATGGACGCGCGGCGCCGATGGTCGGGGCGAGCTTCTGGGCTGACAGCGGAGTCCTGGGTCAGGCCGGCATCCCGTCGGTCCTGTTCGGACCCGGCGGAGCCGGCCTTCATTCAGCTGAGGAGTATGTAGTCGTCGAGGACGTCCTGCGGTGCCGCGATGTGCTGGCGGAAACGGCGAGGCGGTTCTGCTGACGTTCCGTGTACGCTTTCACTACGCGACTCGGCGTTCACCGATGAGGTGAGCCGCCACGGCACGAGGCCGTTCTTCGGCCGCCGCTGCGCTGATGACGGGCGGCGCTTCGTTGAGATCCCAGCCGGGCGTCTCGTGGCCGCACGACTGGCAGCGCAAAAACATTCGATCCTGCTCAAACTGCAGCATCGTGTCATGACCGTGGAGGCCGCACATCACCTGATGCAGTCGATCGATGACGTCGTGCATCCCCGCAATCTCCATGGGTTCCCTCCCACCATCACAAACCCCGCTTGCGGTTCAGGTGAAGTTCAAGAGGCGTGCCGTGCTCAGCCTCACCGCCGCTAAGTGCTGTGGTGCGGGAAGTTGCGTCCGTCCGCGCTTCGAACCTCTGCCGGGAATAGGCCGATTGGATTGATGCAGCCCGCGTCCGGTGTGAAAAGAAATGCCTAGCGTTCCCCTACGAGGCCGCGGATGACGAACCCGACGTTGGCGGGACGTTCCCCGAGTCGTCGCATGAAGTAGGGAAACCACTCGCGTCCGAAGGGCACATACATGCGGACGCGATAACCCTCCTGCGCCAGCCGCGCCTGGAGATCGCGGCGGATCCCGTACAGCATCTGGAACTCGAAACGATCGGCGGCGATGCCGTGCTCGCGCGCGTGGCGCCGCGCCAGGTCGATCATCGATTCATCGTGCGTCGCGATCGCGGGGTAGTGGCCCTCGACGAGCAGCGTCTTCAGCATGCGCGCGTACGCGGCGTCGACGTCCGCCTTGTCCGCGTACGCAATCGTTTTCGGTTCCTGGTACGCGCCCTTCACGAGACGCACGCGGGCGCCGAGCGCGTTCATCCGCGCCAGGTCCCGCTCGCTGCGCATCAGCGAGGACTGCAGCACGACGCCGATGCGGCGCGATCCCTGCTGCCACAGCGTCTCGAAAATCTCCAGCGTCAGGTCGGTGTAGGCCGAGCCCTCCATGTCGATGCGGACGAAGAAGCCGGCAGGCTCCGCGCGTTCGAGGATCTTTCGCAGATTGTCGACGGCGCAGGCTTTGTCGACGTCGAGGCCCAGCTGGGTCAGCTTGAGCGAGATGTTGCGCTCGATCCCGGATGCCGCGACGGCGTGCAGCACGGCGATGTACGCCTGCGTCGCGGCATCGGCGCGCGCGAGATCGGTCACGCTCTCGCCGAGCAGATCCAGCGTGATCGTCATGCCGCGCGATTGGATCGCGCGCGCCGCTTCGATCGCCTCTTCGACGGTCTCGCCGGCGATGAACCGGCGCGCGAAGCTGGACGGGTGGCGCATCCCGTAGCGCGAGGCCAGCTTTTTCAGGACGCCGTTCTGTGCGAGGAGATGGAAGAACGCCTTCGACGCGACGTGGAGCATTCAGTGGGTCCGGCCGGGCGCGGTCAGCAGGTGCTGGAGCGTACGTCCATAGTACCTCAGCACCGTGCGCTCGCGGACGCGGAAGTGTCCGCGTTCGGCGACGATGATCCCGCGGGTCTGCAGCGGCTCGACCGCTTCGTCGATCGCCTCGCGGCCGCTGTGGACGCCGAGGTTGGCCCTGCGGGCGGCGAGCTCTTCGATCAGCCGATCGATCCGCGATTCGAGATCGCGCCGCGCGATCGACGGCCGCATCGCGGCGGCGAATACCGCCGTCGGCAGGACCTTGAACTGCGAGCCGATGCGCGCGGTCACCTCATGCATGAGGTCGCGGACTTCCGTCCGCGATTCGCCGTCGATGTGGCGGACCGGAATCGGCGCGCCGAACGTCACGAACGCGCGGGACCGGTAGCCGACGGCATAGCGGACCATCTCCGCGAGCTCGCGCGAGAACGGCCGCTGGCGTTTCTTGACGCTCTGGTGCGAGAGAATATGGTCCTCGAGCACGAGGTCGTACGCAATCGCGACCGGGACGATCACGAGATCCGTACGCCGCCCGGACAGCGCCGCCTGGATGAATCCGGTCTTTGCCGGCTTCAGCTCTCCGCTGTAGCTCCGCCCGCCCTCCGGATAGAAGAACAGATCGTGCTTCTTCACGATCTCCGCGACGTACGCCTTCAGCGTCGTCAGGTACACGGGGTCGCGGCTGTTGCGGCGGATCGGAATTGCCCCGGTGACGTGGCGGTTCAGAAGACCGAGCGGTCCGCCGTACAGATTGATGCCGGCGGCGATGAGCGGCGGGCGGATGCCGTTGTCGTCGAGCACGAGCGGCTCGACGAGATAGTCCGTATGGCTCTTGTGGTTCGAGGCGTAGACGATGCGGTGCGAGCGGACAGCCTGCTCGACGTGATGCAGGTTCTCGTGAAGGCGTTCGATCTTCCGCAGGATCGGGTAGAGCGGATGCTGGAGCGCACGGTAGATGGGATAGCGCTGCCGCGTCCGCAGCTCGTCCAGGTACTCGTGGACGCGCTCGCGAGGGAACCGCGCCACCTCCTGGCGGGCGAGCACGGCCTGAGAAATGTCGTCGAGCATCGAGGCCGGGGGCGACTATAGCATCTCCCGACACACGGCGTCAGCGAACTCCAGCGTGGACGCCGCGCCGCCGAGGTCCCGCGTGCGCACGCGGCCCGCGGTCAACACGTTGCCGAG
>DASQHH010000391.1:0-5992 GCA_035632195.1 Vicinamibacterales bacterium | reverse complement strand
CCCCGCGGACCGGAATCCTCGCGACCGGCGCTGCCGGCCGGATCTCGACGCCGGCTTCGCGCGCGGCGGCGGCAATGGCGTTCGAGATGGCACCGGTGCCGCCGCGCGCAAATCCCCACGAGCGAAAGGCGCCGTCGATCTCGCCCATGTAGTGATGCAGCAGGACGTAGGCCGTGCCGGGCGATCGGACGCCGAGAAACGTCCCGATGATCCCCGACGCCGACATCGTCGCCTTGAGCACGTCGGTCTCGAACCACTGATCGAGGAACTCGGCCGCGCTCATCGTCATCAGCTGGACCTGGTTGTAGCGGTCCACATCCGCGAGACCGCGGAAGCGGGAGCCGAGCGTCAACAGCTTCAGCAGGTCGCGCGGGTTGAGCGACAGCGGATCCGGCGGCGTCATGTCGAGCATCGGCTTGACGAACCGCGCCATCTCCACCATCGCCTTGCCGTACTCGTCGTAGGCCTCGGCGTCGAGCTTCGAGTGGCGGGCGATCTCGCGGTGCGTCTTCGCGTGATCGTTGACGCGCCAGAGGTAGTCGCCGCTCGGCATCGGCGTGAACGTGCCGTCGAGCGGCAGGATTTCGAGCCCGTGGCGCGGCAGGTCGAGCTCCCGGATGATCTGCGGCCGCAGCAGCGACACGACGTACGAGCAGACCGAGAAGCGGAAGCCGGGAAAGACCTCTTCCGTAACCGCCGCGCCGCCGAGCACGTGCCGGCGCTCGAGGACGAGCGTCTTGCGTCCCGCGCGAGCGAGGTACGCGGCAGCGGTCAACCCGTTGTGCCCGCCGCCGATGACAATCGCGTCGTACTTCATCGCAGAGTGCGCATCATAATGCGGGGGGCCAGGGCCACCGATCGGACAATAATCCTCCGATGCCGATTGGAACGGCGGTTCACGAGCGGACGTTCGCGCTGTGTGAAAGCCTCAGCTTTCGCGAGTGGTCCGGTTACTACGCCGTCAGCGCGTACGAGACGCATCATGAGCACGAGTACAACGCCATTCGAAATGCGGCTGCGCTGATCGACATCTCGCCGCTCTACAAGTACATCGTCTGCGGACGCGACGCGGAGAAACTGGTGGATCGCGTGATCACGCGCGACGCGCGCAGGCTCGCGCCCGGCCAGGTCTACTACACACCCTGGTGCGACGAACACGGCAAGGTGATCGACGACGGCACGGTGACGCGGCTCGACGAGCGCTCGTTCCGCTGGACGGCCGCGGACCCGAGCCTGCGGTGGCTGACGCAGAATGCGGTCGGCCTCGACGTCTCCGTCGAGGACGCGTCCGAGGAGATCGCCGCGCTCGCGCTGCAGGGACCGACCTCCGGCCGTCTGCTGGCCGCGGTCGCCGACGCGGACGTGCGTTCTCTCAAGTATTTCCGGATGACGCGCGGCTCGATCGCCGGCGTACCGGTCGACATCTCCCGTACCGGCTATACGGGTGATCTCGGCTACGAAATCTGGATGCCCTGGGCCCGCGCCGTCGACGTGTGGGACGCGCTGATGACGCGCGGCCGTTCGTACGACATCCATCCGGCCGGCATGCTGGCGCTGGACGTCGCACGCGTCGAGGCCGGACTGCTGCTCATCGACGTCGATTTCAATGGCAGCAAGAAGGCGCTCGTCGATGCGCAGAAGTACTCGCCGTACGAGATGGGCCTCGGACGGCTCGTCCAACTCGACAAAGGACCGTTCGTCGGCAGACGCGCGCTCGAGCGCGAGCAGCGCGCCGGCTCACCGCGGCGAATCGTCGGTCTGGAAGTCGGCTGGACCGAAATCGAACGTTTGTATGAAAACGCCGGTCTGGCGCCGCAGTTGGCGGCGACAGCGTCGCGGGCGGCGGTGCCCGTGTACCGCGGCGGCCGGCAGGTCGGCCGCGCGACGACGACGACCTGGTCGCCGGTGCTGAAGAAGCTGATTGCCCTGGCGACGGTTGCGGCGCCGGATTACGAGGATGGACGCACGCTCGAATTCGAGGCAACGGTCGAAGCCGTCCGCCATCGCGTGCCGGCGACCGTCGTCAAGACGCCGTTCTTCAATCCTCCGAGGAAAACGGCGCCGCTCGGCTAGGGCCTGCGGGTTCTTTTTCTGCCTCGCTCCTGACGATCTCGTCGAAGCTCCAGAGGAGCGATTCGCGCTCGGAGTAGGGCCCCGGCTGATACACACGCGATGCGATGCCGGCTTGCGACTTCTCCGCGATCCACCAGTCTTCGCGGTTGGTCTGGTCCCAGAAGTCGACCGCATCGTCCGCGCGGAAACCGGGCTTCGACATCTCGTCCCGATGGAAATGCCATTCGCACACGACCTCCGTCCGATCGTGGCCGCGAGGCCAGAGAGTGTGCGTCATCATGTAGTCGGGGTGGAGACTGAGGAGAAGATTCGGATAAATCGCGTAATACGCGACCTGCTGCCGCTGCAACGCATCGAGTCCGGGAAGAAACGCCCGCCGCCGCTTGCCGTCGACGCTCATCGTCTCGACGCCGTCTTTGAACCCCATCGCGCCGCCGCAGTAACAGGCGGTCGGCTCGACGTTGTCCGCGCCGAGGTAATGGTGCAGCCGGTTGAGCGCCGGATGCAGCGTCGGGCAGTGGAGGCACTCGTTGTAATTGAGGACGATCAACTTCCAGTTGGCCTTCACGTCGTAGACGATTCGCCGGCCGAGACGGAGTTCCTGCATGCGGTAGGTCGCGAACCGCTCCGGGAGATCCGCAAGCTGCGCCCGCAAGTCCTGCACGGGCCGCCCATCCTGCCCTTGCCGCCCAAGGTGCACGAATACATGCCCGTCCCAGACCGCACAGCCCGCGCGATGCAGCGGATAGTCGTCCTTGCAGAAGTCGGGCGCCATGTGCGGAGCGGCAAGCAGTCGGCCGGCGAGGTCGTACGTCCACGCGTGATACGGGCACTGGATTCGATCGGCGAAGCGGCCGGACGCGTTGTCGCAGATCCGGGTGCCGCGATGGCGGCATACATTGAAGAGCGCGTGAATCGCTCCGGATGCGTCGCGGGTGATGATGACGCTTTCGCCGCCCAGGGTTCTCGTGACGTAGTCGCCGGTATCCGTGATCTGGTCGGCGCGTCCGGCGCATATCCAGCGATTGAAGTAGAACCGCTCGAGCTCCCGGCGGTAGAAGTCGGCGTCGGCATAAAACCGCCGCGGCAGCGTGGTATGCATGGCCTGCGACATTGTAGGGGCCGCTCGGCAACGATCTTTACACTAAACTTACGGCATGCCGAAGATCACCACGTTCCTCACGTTCAACAGCCAGGCCGAGGACGCCGCGAAGTTCTATACGGCGATCTTCCCGAACTCGAAAATCGTCCGGACGTCCTATTACCCAGAAGGCGCCCCCATGCCGAAGGGCTCGGTCATGGTCGTCGACTTCGTGCTGGACGGCCATCCGTTCGTGGCGCTCAACGGCGGATCGCATTTCAAGATGAGCGACGCCATCTCGCTCTCCGTGGAGTGCAACACGCAGCAGGAGATCGACAAGTACTGGAACGCGCTGTCGGCGGGCGGTGAGCAGGTCGCGTGCGGCTGGCTGCACGACAGGTTCGGCGTGTCGTGGCAGGTGAATCCGCGGATCCTCAGCGAGATGCTCAGCGACACGAACGCGGCAAAAGCCCGGAGCGTCATGAACGCGATGATGAAGATGAAGAAGATCGTCATCGCGGATCTCGAAAAGGCGTACGCGTCTACGTAAGAAGTCTTTCCAATTCGTCGGGGTGGCCGGCGCGCATCAGGGCGTTGTTGCGATCGACGCGGCCGGTCTTCACGAGCTCCGTCAGCGATTCCTCCAGCGTGAACGATCCCTGCTTGCGCGTGATCGTGATCTCCTGATGGAGGTGCTGCACGGCGTTCTTGCGCACATGCTGCCGCGCGCCGTAGCCGACCATCAGCAGCTCCGCCGCCGGCACGAGCCCCCCGCCGATCTTCGGCAGCAGCGTTTGCGTCAGCACCGCCGCCAACGCCATGGCCAGCTCCTGGCGCACCGTGTTCTGGCGCTCCAGCGGAAACGAGTCGGCGACGCGGGCGACCGTCGTCGCGACGTCGGTCGTGTGCAGGCTCGAGAAGACGAGGTGTCCGGTCTCTCCCGCCGCGACCGCAATCTGCATCGTCTCCGGATCGCGCATCTCGCCGACGAGGATGATGTCGGGAGCCTGGCGGAGCGCGGCCCGGAGAGCGGTGGGGAAGTCGGGGGCGTCGATGCCGATCTCGACCTGCTCGATCAGCGATTTGCGCTGCGGATGCTCGTACTCGATGGGATCTTCGATGGTGATGATGTGGCGGGCGTCGCGATGGTTGATTTCGTTGACGAGCGCCGCCAGCGTGGTCGTTTTCCCGGAGCCGGTGGGTCCGCCGACGAGAACGAGGCCGCGCTGCAGGCGGGTCAGCGCTTCGACGTTGGGCGGCAGACCGAGCGACGCAAAGCGCGGCACGATCGACGGCAGGCGGCGGATCGCCGCCGCCGCGCGCCCGCGTTCGTGGTGCAGGTTGATGCGGAACCGCGAGGCCGCCGCGCCGTGCCCGTACCGCTTGGACAACTCCGTTCCCGCCAGGCTGAACGATCCATCGGCGATCCCGACGTCGTGGTACGCCCGCCGCGCGTGCGGCGGCAGTGCCGGCAGGACGGCGTCCTCGATTTCTTCACTGGCGAGCGGCGCCTCGCCGAGCGGCGCGACCGCGCCTTCGATGCGCAGCGACGGCGGCGCGCCGGCGACCAGCAGCAGGTCGCTCGCGTTGCGCGCCACGACGTGGTCCAGCCACTCGCGCAGGCGCGCTGTCTGGACATCGCCTGCGCCGGCTCCGGGCGCCGGGTGGGACGAAGCGCGGGCGGGCGGCGCTGCGTTCAGTTCGCTGACGAGCGCGTCGAGATCGTCGTCGCTCATCACACCGGTGCGGCCGCTGCCTGCGCGTCAGCACGGCGGACGAGAAGGCGCACGAGGATGACGCCTGGAATGAGCGTCCAGGCGGGACTGCCGGGCGTGATGAGCTCGCCGACGAGCACGAGGCCGAACAGCAGCGGCAGTGCCGCCACCATGATCGTGAAGCGCCTGAACTTCGGATCGGCCGGAGAGCCGGTCAACAGTCCCTGCCGTCGCGCCACCAGGAACTGGACCCCGATGAACGCGCCGAGGATCGTCTGGTTGGCAAGATACGGAATCATGCCCGCGGGCCGCGGCCCGAACTTCGCGAACATCGACGTCGTGAAGGGCAGCAGCGACACGAACATCAGCAGGGGCAGATTCAGGATGGCGATCGCGCGCGACGCGTGCCTCAGATAGTGGAACAGCACGTGGTGGAGGATCCACAGCTGGCCCGCCAGGAGAAACGTCAGCACGAACGCGAAGAACGTCAGGCCATGGTCCGTCAGCGCGTGCCACACCTCGGTGCCCGCGGTGGTCTTCGGCAGGTCGGGTACCCTCAGATCGAGGACGAGCAGCGTCATCGCGATGGCGAAAACGCCGTCGCACAGCATTTCGACCCGCTCCTTGCTGAATTGGGTGCCTGGAGCCATCGTCGTCATTGCCGCCGGGTGGCGAGCAGCGGCTCGTTCAGAAACCGGACGAGGGGCACGACCTGCCGGAAGACGGTCAGCAGCGCGCGATGGAACGTCGGGCTCGTCGCGTACGAAGGCGGGAATTCGCGGCCGGCGAGGAACTGGCGGAATCGAAGGTAGTCCGCCGCGGGATGGTTCCTGGGATAACCGCGCGGTACGCGCTGCAGCTTTTGCCCCTCGAGCTCCCCGACCTGACGGCGAAAGACGGGCGATTCGACGATGGAGCGGAGCCGCCGGTGGTTCGCGGCAATGTGTTCGCGGACGGCGACGAGCTGCGGCGTCTGCGGCGCGTACATGCCGCCGCCGATCCACACTTCGTCGGGTGACACGTGGAAGTACAGGCCGCCCCCCTCGTGTTTCGGCAGGCCTCTGGGCGGAAACACCGCGGCCGCGTGCGTCTTGTACGGCTGTTTGTTCGGAGAGAAGCGGGT
>DASQHH010000390.1:0-1843 GCA_035632195.1 Vicinamibacterales bacterium | reverse complement strand
GCAGCGGCGGCAGCTGAGCGGACAGGGCCCCCATGGTCCCCAGGGCAACGGCGAGCAGGCCGCTAAAAGAGAGGTTTGCCATCGATATCACTGGGTATCGGCAGCCCGAAGTACTTCAATACGGTCGGCGCGATGTCGATGATTTCCGGGGCGCGGCCGCCGGTCGCGAGCGGCCGGCTCGAGATGAGGACGCCGGACGTGGATTTGTAGTCGTACGAGCCGTGGTCGCCGGACCACTTCTTCTTGTTCGGATACACGATGCCGGGCGGCGAGCCGCCGAGCGTCGACTGCCACGACACGCGATACCCGTCGGCGAGACCGACCTGAAGCTCCGAGGCGTTGTCGAAGTAGGGACCGCTGTAGATGTCTTCGCGCTTGTAGACGGCGTCGACGATCCGCTTCTTCGTGTCCGGATCGGTCATCGTCATGAGCCGCTCGGCGAGATCGGCCTCGACGGCCTTCGCCTCGGCGCCGGGATTCACGATGCCGTGGCCTTCGCGGCCTTTGAGGTTGAGGTAGATCTGTCCGAGGCCCATCGCATACGCCTTCGTGTGCGACCAGTCGACGTTCTCCCAGAACGTGCCGCCGCCGAACAGATCCTTCAACTTCTTCTCGCCCGGTGGCTGGCCCTCGATGGCCATGAACCCTTCCTGCACGAGCCAGGTGTTCAGATTCACGGACTGGCGGAAAGAATGGAAGCCGTGGTCCGAGACGATGATGACGGGGACGTCCGGTCCGATGCGCGACAGCACTTCGCCCACGAAGTCGTCGCAGCGCCGGTACACGCGCTCGATCGAATCGCCGAACTTCGCGGCGAGCGCCTTGTCGTACATCGGGTGCTCGGGATCGATGAGCCGCCAGAACATGTGCTCTACGCGGTCCGTGGATTCGATGACGCCGACGAGCAGATCCCACTGCTTCGCGTCGATCCGCTGGAGGATGACCTGCGCGCGGTCGTCGAACGCGCGGTTCAGATCGTCCATGAACGTCTTCTCGTCGATGCGGTCCTCGTTCAGCGGCCAGGTGGCTTCGGCCCATCCGAGCGTGCGGTAGGGTCCGAGCCGCTCATAGAGATCCGACGCGAACGACGCCGGCGCCGACATCGGCGCGGGCGGGTTGTTGGGACGCCAGTTGACAGGGGAGACGTACAGCTGCAGCTCCTGGTTCGCGTCGATGAGATACAGCTGCGCCATGCCGTGGACGCGCACGAGCAGGTTGATCTCGAAGTCGAGGTTGATCCACTTGCTCCATTCGTGTTCGGCGAGCAGGATGGAGCTGCCTCCGAGCTCGATCGTCGCGGCGCGTCCTTTGCGGTTCCAGTGGATCGTCATCGGCAGCCGGACGTCCTGGCGCGCCTCCAGCTCCGCGATCTGCATCCGGTCGGCTTCGTTCAGCGGCGACCTGGCGCGAATCTCGCGCAGCTGCTGGCGCACGATGGGGTTGGGCGGCCCGACGAAATCGGTCTGGAAGACATCGTTGGCATCGCCTCCGGGGACGAGGCGCCTGACGAGGCCGCCCATTTCCGTGTCGCCTTCTTCGTACCGGCTGACGTCGGTGCCGTAGTAGGAGAAGGTGCCCATCGTCCCGCGGATGTCGGGCAGCGGAAGGCCGGAGAGCATCTCGCCGTTCGGCACGTCCTCGGGCGGATAGGTGACGGGCACCGTCAGCTCGCTCGAGCGCACGCCGGCCTTCCCGGCCGTGACCCAGAAAGAGGTCCCGCCGCGGATCGATCGGATGTCGGGGCGCGACGTCGGAATGTAGTTGAAGACGAAATGCGGCGGATGCCGCTCGACCATCCCGAGGTCGGGCAGGTACGTCTTCGTATCGCGGACGAGGAAGTCGT